>NZ_JAHDSX010000008.1:0-67205 GCF_020969955.1 Allobaculum fili
TTTCATTGTTTGCGCCTGTCGGTGTGGTTGTCGTACTAGTTCCATCACCTTCCGCAAAGCGCTGAAGTTTAAATTCGTTCATGGTTCCTCCTATTTCCATTTGTCCAGTTTCTTCTGGAACGGACTGACAGGCTCGTGATTGATGGATGTTCCAAAAGGCGTAGAACCGGTTGCTCTTGCCTTTTCGCCTGCCTGTCTTTCTGCCTGAAGCAGTGCCGCCATCTTCTGAATGTTGGCGTTCGTGTCTTCGGCATCCTTGCCTACAACGAAATCGAGTACATCGTTGGACACAGTCAGCTTGTAGTCTTTCGAAAAGATCTCTGCAGCGCTCTTTCTCAGTTCCGCCTGCTTCTGTGCCTGTTCCAGTTTGGCCACCTGCTCTTTGAGGCTCTGCGCCTCTTTCTGAGCCTGCTCCAGTTCATAGGCGCGTTTCTGGTCCGCGTTCATCTTCGCCAGCTTCTCGCCTTCCTTACGGGCATCATCAACGGCTTTATCCCGATCAGCCGCCCACTTAGCGAATTTTGCGCTGATGATCTTGTCCAGATCAGCGTCTGTATACTTGGCAGCTTCGCCTTTTGGCCCTTCTGCCGGTTTGCCCTGCTCATTTGCCGGGGCGTTGTCTGCTTCGTCAGCAAAACGCTGAAGATTCAGTTTTTCCATGATGTTCCTCCCGGTTTAACGTCATGTCGGACGATTCTTCCAGAGCTTTTAATGCCGTCCCTGCCTGGGCATAGAAAAAGCGGACCGTTAAGCCCGCCCAATCTTCAGTTGAACATATTGGGGATAGGCCTGTTCAAGAGCCTCAATACCTGTGAGAAAGAAGTTCAGATAATCCCTTGCTTCCTCCTCTTCCCTCCCTCTGATGATCGGATCAGGGGTGATCTTAATTACAGATACTTTTTCATTCTCTGTAATGGCTTTGACTACACACTTCGGCAGAGCTCTTTTGAGCGTTTCATACAGGGTAGAAACCGCGGCGCATACGATATCCGATCCGGCTGGTGCATAGCCCGCATGACCTTCAATCGAGATGTAGGAGCGCAGATCTGTTTTAACAGTGATCATTGTTAGAGCTCTCTTTGGCAGCCTGGCGGAGCACTTCAGCGTGGATACAGTCAATTCTGATCCGTTCTTCAGCTTCCTCGGTCAATCCGCAGGCAAATTCAAAGAGAAGGAATGCGTAGATCAGAACGATCAGTAGGAAGAGCAAGAATTCAGTCATTGCATTCCTCCCACAGCATTTTGAAAAACTGCCATATCCAACGCAATGCGATCACCACACCTCCAATGAGAAAAGCAGCTGCAAGCAGCGCCAACGATCCGCCAAGCAAGCAGATGACGATTCGGTTCAATACTTCTTCTGTCATTTTTACTCCATGACCTTGCGGATCGCCAGGATCGCCGCAAAGATCACAACGATTGCTAGCGGGATCCAAATAGGTGCCAGCACCCACCACCATGACCAGGTAATATATCCGGTCAGTTTAAGCACAACAAAAGCGATGGTAAGCAGCCCGCAAAAGCCGATCCCACCGCTCTGTTTGTTATCGTTCATTTTTTTCTCCTTTCGGGAATCTCGATTTCGCCGCTCATCAGTTTAGGCAGCAGATAGTCTCTCATCTGTGCCAGCATTTCATTCTCTAAGTTGTTGAGCAGCACGACTCTGTTTACCCACATCTGCATAAACTGGGTAAAAATTTCGGGAAGAACTTCCTTGCTTTTGAATCGGATGGTAAGTTCTCGGCTTCTGGTAAATGTTAAATAGTCTTCCGATTCCAACTTGATCCCAGACAACTTCTGAATCATGTTCGCTACTTCATCGCTGTTTTTTTTCTGCTGTTCCCATAAATCCTTCTCAAAACCTAGTTCTTTAGCCAGCGTTTCGTTGATGGTCAGTTTGCAGGCGTTTTTCTGTCTGACAATAGAGTTATAGCGTTCTGCAATCCATTCCAGTTTGGTCTGCTCCTGTTCGTCTGGATCTGTATTCAGATAAAGACCGGGCGAAAGACGGCAATCATTCTTTATCAGTAAATCAGCGCTCCGAAAAGTCGAAAAATCAGTATCCAGACGGTAATTGACAGCCTTCGTGATGTTTTCGATTGCTTGATCATTCAGAACGTTCAGTTCTTTGCGATAGATCCGCCCGGTATGCGATGTTCCTCCGTACTGTCCTCTCTGCTCACGAACTTCTTTTGAAGCCAGCCTTGAGGCATCAATCAGCATCACGTGATCAGCGGGTTCATGAGAGAGAACCAGAACACAGACAGGAATTGATGTAGAAAGAAACATTTTTTCAGGGCATTTGATGACAGCCTTCAGGCGCCCGGATTGAAGAAGCGAACGAACAACGCTTTTATCCTTCGTCTCGTTGAGAATTCCCGCCGGGAGAATCACTGCGGCTCTTCTTGCCGTTCGATCGAGCGCAGACAATACAAATGACCAGTTACCCGTATTTGCGGGCGGCCAAAGGCTTGCGGGCTGGATGTTAAAAGGCGGATTCGAGATAGCCCCGTCCGCCTTTGTCTGATCTGTCAGAAAGGTCAGTGCGTCAGCCTGGACAACTTCAGCATCCAGTCCATGAACCGCATAGTTGAATCGAAGGCAGGCCGCTGCTTTTGGATCCAGCTCGATTGCTTTGATCTTTGTGTCTGGATCAGCATAGAGAGAAAGAGATCCGGTTCCTGCGCACAGATCAACAAGCGTCCTGCATGGTCCGACAAGATGTAGCAGAAGCTTTGAAAGCGAAGGCGGCGTATAGTCCTGTTTCAGCCCTTCCCGATCCGCCAGATAGTACTGATAGAATTCACGGATCCAATCCCGATCTGTTCCGAACTCTTCCTGGTACCTTTCGATCAGATCCGAACTGCTGCGATTCAGAATCTCTGGTACTTCTTCGACTTTATCGGTTTCCAGCATACGCAGGAATCTGTCTTTGAATTCCAGAAGTTCCATCTGTTACCCTCCTTTCGAGCAAAAGAAAAGAGCCGGTTAGCGGCTCTAATATGCAACTCCATTCATAAATTCAGTGTAGTAAACGTTCTGGCCAATTTCTCGAAGTTCATCCAATAACTCTTCATATCCATTTGGTGCATTAGACTTTAAATGATTTGGACGAGAATAGTCGAACCAGGGCTTCAGCAATTCGTAGAGCTCATCTTCTTTCGCCTTAGCAACCACGTATTCATCTTTTTCAAGTAATTTTCTTTCTTCGAATTTGCTCATATCGTCCTCCACTAAGTAAAAAGGTCCTCAATTCAGTATATACTTCATCATACTTTCCCAAACCAAGTGTTTTTGCAGAATAAGCACTAATATTTTCTAAATCGTACTTTGGGAGATATTTTAAGACCTTTTCTTCAGCATATCGATGCCGATAGGAAAAATATTCGTTTCTGGTTTCTTGAGTAATCTCACAGATCTTCTCCCGATATTCTTTAGCATCTTTCCAGTGAAACAGCTCGTGAATCATCGTCACGTCCAGGTTATGCGGCATTAAGGATTTGTCATTAGGATCAAGCTCAAAGGCAGTTTTATTCGTCAGATAATAACCTAGTTTTAAAACGTCCTGTACCGGATCGTAAGCCGCCAATGCTCCTGTACTAAGTGTTGTATCGTTGACAATGATTATTTTTGTGTTCCCCAAATCGCTTAGGCCGTGAGCCTTCATGGCCGTCTGAACCGCTTTATTGACCTCATGTACCTGTCGCGATTTAACATGAACGCCTTCTTCTACATACCAGTTTTTTCGTTCTTCAATTGGATAGGCTTTTCGCTCTTCTCGAAAATTCGTTGTAAACGTTTCAGGCTGTTCTGCATTTAAACTAACAGTCTTATATTCCTGCTCCTCCTGATGCGCTTTGAATTCAATTTCATGGTTCTGCGCTTCCCACTCTTCCCACGTCAGTGCGTCCTCGTCGTCCTCATGCTCTTCCATATAGTCGCACCATTCATCGAACGCAGCCTCATCAAAGTCCTTATCGCCGTCTTCGTCTCTGGCTTCATACGGGGCAATGGAGCAGCGGCAGTTTGGATGCATTGGCGGAGCGTTCTCGCCGGATGCCAGTCGTGGCAGCGGGAAGTGCTCCCCGTTGATTGCCTGGCATTCTTTGCAGCAGTCTGGATTGGCAATGATTTGGAACTCATCAAATCCACAGGCCTTAAACGAATCCAGGGATGCCTGAACTCTCACCCGGCTCAGCTCCGTCGAAATGAGCCTCTGGCACTCTCGGGTTGTTTTCCCCGTTGCCTTTTTTAGCTCTCTGGTGAACGGTGCCGCACCCTTTCCCAGAATCAAACAGTCCTGAAGCGCTTTGTTCAGGACTTTTTTTAGTTTCGCCTGCTGGGTGCCCCAGATCCGATCGGAGAAGGTCGCTCCATGGAAGGACGCGTGAGCGATGGTGCTTACGTGCTTCAGGTTGGTAAGTACCGTATCGCCCAGAATGCCGGCCTGTCTTGTGTAGGTCTGCAGGATGCGGTCATTGAGAGCGTCCTCAACGACGCTGCAGGCTTTGCGCTGGGCGTTGGCAATCCGCAGGCTGATCTGGCGCTTGAGCATATCCAGACGGGCAATCTTCATGGCGGTGTTGTAGCGCTTCATGTCCTGATCGGCTTGCTGGGTGAAGTAGCTTTTGGCTGCGTCATGCGCCCACGTTCCCGCCGCCATGTCTTTTGCTGCATCTTCACAGTAGCGTTTGGCCAGACGGAAATAGTAGCGGATATCGGTCCGATCCAGATACTGCTTCGCCAGGGCATAGGTCAGGCCGTTTTCATCAGCGTACTTCTGATAGAACACCGCAATCTGTTCGCTGATTTCATCGTTCATCGTCTGATAGATGTCCTGCAGCTTCTGGTGCCACTGCACATTGTTTGCCTGGCACTCCTTCGTCCAGTCGTCTTCCCGCTCCTGCCAGTACTTACTGGAGGCCATAACCGCCCTCCGTCTCTTCCAGGCTGTCTTCCTCTTCCGGGGTCACAGACGGGTGAGAATCGAAGTCCATGAGCGGCTGAGGCTCCTGTTCCTGTTCGATTTTCTCAAGCTCTGCCTTCGGATCCGACACGATCGAGAGTAATGAGAGCTGTGTTTCATGGGAGACGATGCCGGACAGCTGTGCAGCTGTCTGTGCCTCTTCCAGGCGATTCTTGGGAAGGTTGCGGCTTGTTGTTACCTGCAGTTCCTTCCATGTGTTCTCATCGCTGACGTTGGTCTTGAGAGTCGCCCAGATCTTGTAGCGCTTGCGCAGGCTCTTCTCAATCTTGCGATCAAAGCCGGATGCCAGATTGCTCATCGCCTGCAGTTTGTAAGCCAGGGCGGTTCCGCTTGAGGCATTGCCAAAGCTTTCATCGCTGATGTTGGCCACCATCGAGATCTGGTAGATCTGCCGATCCAGACGGTCCAGCAGATTTTCCTGCGTGGAGTCAGCTGTCGGCTTGGCCATGAAATCAACCTGCGTGCCCGTCGTATCGCCATAGATTGGCAGGTTGATGATCCGGTTCTCACGGATCCGTTTCACTTCTTCATCGTCGATATCCACGCCGATCAGCTTCATGTAAGCTTCGGCGAAGGCGTCAACGTCATTGGCTTTTTCACCGATTGCTCGGTTATAGGCTTCGATCAGGCCGGTGACGTTCTCATACAGACCAAGGCGCTGACGGTTCATCAGATACTCGACAACCGGAATCAGTCCGTATGGATTGTCAAGCGTTTCAATGAACTTTCCTTTGTCGAAGCGAATGATCTGATCTCTGGTCAGCACTTCGCCAAACAGTTCGCCCTGGCTGCCTTCAATCTCATGAACGGCATAGCGAACCGCAAACAAGGCTCTGTTCCGGACTGTATCGTCGTAAACGATAAAAAGCTCCTTCGGCGTGCAGACTGTCATTCTGGTCTTTGCTTCCTCGTCCTGGTAGAGGTACTCGAAAGCATGGCCATAAATGCAGACATCCTGAAAGAGCTCGTATTCATGATCAGACAGTTCATTTTCGTTCTGAAATTCGCGCATGGCTTCGGCTACCGTATCATCTGGATGGCTTTCCTTGATTGGAATGCCGTAGGCGTATCCCAGAAACGTTTCTGTGATGTAGCGCGGGTAATTGATCGCCAGCCGGTTATCGGGCTTCCAGTCCGGCTTATCTGGCTGCTGATAAATGCTGTGGAAGCCTTTGTACATTTCTTCAAGGTACTTGTAGCGCTGCATCCGGCTGGCATGCTTGTCGATGAACCGCTTGACCAGCGCATAGTCAAGGTTCACATCTGTCTCGCAAATCAGAGGTTCCGGAAGCTGATATGGTCTTTTGGTACTCATTTAGAATCCTCCTTTGATCGAACGAACCTTCACAGATCCGCGCTGGATGGGCTCCATCGCATAGCGCATGGCGTCCATCAAATGGTTGAAATCATCGATTGGCTTGTTGATCGAATTGCCAAACTTGTCTTTGTCCCACTGGTAGTTCTGAATCTCCGTGATGAAGTTCACGCAGCGCGGCTTGATGATGATCTCGTAGTCCTGGATAAACTGAACGCCGGCTCGTATGGAGTCGGCGCCTTTTTTCGATCCGTTGATTTTCAAGCCCAGACGGGCAAGCTCATAGATTGACTTTGGATCTGCGCAGTCGGCGACGATCCGGTTCTTGCAATATCCCAGAGCCTCGATCCGCTCATAGATCCGGCTGTTGGTCATGCCCTTTTCGTAGATCTCATCCCACACCCAGAGTTTTCGATTTGCCTTGTCAGCGAAGCCCACGAAAAAAGCGGTTGGATCGTTGGTAAAACCAAAGTCCAGACCGCTTACGGTGACTGCGTCTCCAATGTCGGTAATTTCAAAATCCCGAATGTGGAAGTTCTCATAAACGAGACCATCCACGATTCCCCAGTTGCCCAATCCGGCAACCTCATAGCGCCTCGGATTGCGCTTTTTCATGTCTTCAAGCAGCTGTAAATCGTCGTCATCCAGCCATTCGTTGCAAAGGTAGTTTGTGGTAAGGGCAAGGATGTTTTCGCTCTCAGGAGCGTCAAAAAATCGCTTTTTGAGCCAATGATGCTCATTCCACGGGTTGAATGTTATCGTCCATTGCTTCCAGAGTCCGTCAGGCAGTTCGCCTCGGATCGACTCATCCAGCGTGCTGAAATCTTCTTCGCTGGTCAGCTCGTAGGCTTCTTCGATCCATCCCCAGCAAAGAGATCCAACAGGCACTGTGATCGACGTAACCTTCAGCGGATCGTCCAGGCCACGGAAAAGAATCTTCTGCCCGGTAGGCTTGTATGTGGCCTCCAGAGGCGACAGCTTGAATTCCCAGAAGCGGGAGCACTTCAGACGCTGACAGGCCCACTGCAGATCCGTAAAACAGCTGTCTTTGAGCGTTCTGTACGTCTTGCGGACAACCAGCAGGTTGGATCCCGGGTGCTTCATCAGGTTGTAGATGAACCAGAGCGCCGTCGTCTTGGACTTCTTGGACGCTCGGCTGCCTTTGACAACCCGGTAGCGACCTTTGAAATTCCAGAACGTCTTATAGCCTTTTCCGACAATGTCCGGCAGGTAGATCTTCTCAGTCTTCAAGATCGCTTTCTCCTGCAAAGACAGGCGTAGCGACTTCCATTTCGACTTTGTCCTTGAACATGCCGTACGCCTTGCCGATCAGCTCAAGCGCCCGGATGCGATCCTGCGTTTTGGATTTAACCTCTTTGATGTCGCCATCCATCGTCAGCAGCTGATCCGTTGTTTCTTCGCGCCCGATCGCTGTCAGACGCTCCATGACCTCCTTGGCATCCATGGTCTTTTCGTCGTGGATCTTAGCCAGGGCAACGTTAATGTATTCGTTGACGCTAACATTTCCTAACAGCCTTGCAGCTGCAGCACCTGCAACGTCAGTGCTCTTCACGTTCTTATAAACAGCCAGGTAGGCCTGAGTGGCGTTCAGACCGTTGGCTAAGTATTCATCGCAGAACTGTTTCTGTTTTTCAGTCATCTCTCAGACCTCCTTTCTTCTCAAAAACGTACCCGATCCCGTCACTGCATGAAAAAATTGTTCACAGCCGCTTCGGGCCTGCGGTATCAGAGAAAGAAATCGGACGGTTCGGATACGCATTTCAGAAGACGGCGGCAAGCCAGGACTTGAACCCGGATCTCCCCTCAGAGGGCTCTACGCTTGAGCTACTAGCCGCCATATGGCGCCGGATGGAAGATTCGAACTCCCGGACCCTCTCGGATCCTCTGTTTTCAAGACAGCTGCCTTAAACCACTCGGCCAATCCGGCAAAAGAAAAGCCGCCCATTTCTGGACGACTTTCAACACTATCATTTTAGCACCTTGAATCGTGTGCGTTGTGCACAGTTTAGAGCAATCCGCTTGCCACCGCCAGAGATGGCGGAATCTTTTCAAGACATCTGATAATCCGCATCCTTACTCCTGAGGCTGTATACCCGATCTCCTGACCGATCTCCCAATAACGCTTACCCTCGATATATGCAGCCTGCAGGATTGGCTGGCTTTCGCTCTCGATCATGCCGATGAACCTCTCGATCTGTGCGGCCTGCAGGCGATACTGTGCGGCTTTACGCTCTGCCTCAAGCTGATCCGAGAAGATCTCAAGATAGGCCGATTCCTTAGGTCTTCCGGATCCGCCTGGCTCGTGGCTGTAGCCGATTGCTCCAGGCGTCGCCAGATCTTCGTACTTGGCCTGAAGCATTAGTGCCTCGCGGTCCTTTTCGCGGGCCATAGCCAGCAGATCAGAGTAGGATTCAAGTCGCCGTTTTACCGATCGTACTTCGTATGCGTTCAATGCTGTTGCCTCCTCTCAGACGCGAGTCCAATGATATCCGCCTGCCGTGAGATGCGAGTTTTCAGGAAGCGAAGCTCTGCACAGCGAACTGCGACTAGCTCCTGTTTTCGCGGATCCCTCTCTAAGAGACTTGAAAACTTCTCCAGTCTCGACGCACTTGACTTTGACTTTCACGCGCGGTGAGCGCCTCGACAGTCTTTGGATCTTATCCTCTGGATTGACGTACTCCCAGTGAAGGCCTCCGGCTGTTCCTCCGTTGGCCAGAGCCGAAAAAAGATCAGAAATCCCCATTTCGTCCATGGCGATCGAAGTAGAATCAAACTCGGTCCCCGTTTCGACACAGCGGACAGGGCGCGGACGCGATCCTCCTTTTTTTTCATCAAGCATGTCGGTTGCGGCGGCATAAGCGAGTTCCCCAGATGTCACGCGAGAAACAACCTTATCATCAAGAAGTACTACCCAGTCTCTGTACGCAAGCCGCTTTACGACTACCCTGTCGGTATTTTTAGTAGCTTTCATCTCTCACCCGCCTCCTGGTCGAGAAGACTCGTCCAGTTCCAGATCTTCCGATTCCATCGATGCGCCGCGTCAAGCGCCGCCATTTCCGTCTTGAAGATGCCCACGATTTCTTCATCTTCGATTACAACAAATCGATCTCCATATGCTTCGATTGCCATTCTCATTTCCTTCTTCCTCCAAGTCGTCTTCAATCACGTCAAGCGTGTTCGGATCGATCTTCGTCGATCTGTATCCGTGCGATTCCCGATGCGTGATCCATGTACCGCTGAGATCCACCGTCAGCTCTTCGCCTCTGACGGTCTTGCCGCTCATAGACGTTCCTTCGTAGATCATTCTTCGATTCTCCAGTCTTCGCACCGTCCGCCAAGCTCTTCAAGGTTGATCACGATTCCAGGCTCATCAACCCAAAGCTTTTTACCAGTCTCGATCACGACCTGTGCATCGTCTTCCCAAAACTGCAGCTCGCTCATCACGTCCTTCAGAGTTTTCATCATGTTGTCTGTATCCGGACGAGTCAGCTTGTATGTGAAGAGCAGCTTTTTCGTTGGGGCTTTAAATCCCCATGTCACCTGCAGGAGGACAGGACCCATGATAGGTGCTTTCGGTTTATTCGGTTCGAGTGCTGTCTTCAGCTTTCGTTCCCATTGCTTGAGCTGCGGTGTCTTGTAAGTGCCGCCTGTCCGTTTGTATCGAGTACCGCTCTGATGTGTCACCCGGTCAGGCTGACCAGGCAGCCAAATTGAAATTCTCATGATTTTTTCTCTCTTGTGCTTTTCTGCGCTCGGTCCTGACAGTCCCTTGTCCCGTCCGGCGGCTTCAGCCAGACGGTTAGGGACTTGGGACCTGTCAGGGTGGGACTGGGACTCATACCCCTTTAGGGGTAGGAAAATCCCACCCCCTAGGACTTTCTGATTTTTCAGAAAATCCCACCCTGTTTTTTCGAGGGTAGGACTAACGTAATTTCAGGAAAATCCCACCTAAAATTACGTTAGCTAGGACTTTCTGATTTTTCAGAAAATCCCACCCTCGTAACCTGCCCGTCATTTCGGAGGTATTGGTCTGTGTTTTCGTTCAAAAACTGTCTAATTCTTTTTCTGCTGAGCCCTGTTTCTTCCTCGATATCTTTCATTTGAGCTGACCCAGACTCTTCGATGAGGTCATCAACTGTTCTTTTGATGGCCTTATCCGTATCAATCTTCTTAGCTGCTTTTCCGTCTTCAGCCTTGTTAAGGGGCGTCTTTTCACTGTCTCCACGCAGTGCTTGGAACTCTTCATCTGAGTCCCATACGTGAATGGGGTAGTTGAACCAGACGTTGAACGGCGGCTTGCTTTCGAAGTTTCTGAGGGTCATTTCTACCCGCAGGCCGGTCGCTTTCATCCATGACTGGTCCCCCTTCTGGGCGGCCTTTTTCTTTCGAATGGCCTCCGGGACGAAGAGAAAATCAAGGTCAATGGCTGCGTCTACATCGCGTCCGATGACGCCAGATCCGGACCCTCTATCAAGCGCCCGCTTGCCGTACTGGCTGCCTTTCGCGTGATGATGGGCGTACACCAAATTGGCTCCGGTTTCTTTGCAAAGCCGGTCAAACTCTCTTAACATCTCGTTTACGTCCTTAGCCGCATTTTCATCGCCAGCCTGGATCTTGTAGATCGGATCGACGATGTAGAAATCTGGCGGGTTGGCCATGCTTTTGTGGCGCTTTATGATGCTGTCCACCATGGACTTTGTAGTCACCGATGAGCCTCGAAGATTCCAGATTGAGACGTTTTCCACGCCGTCCATGCTGGACCGCCTGAGCGCCTTCCATACGTCCATGACCCTCACAGCGCTGTTCTCTTTGGTCAACTCAAGATTGATGTAGACGGCTCTTTGCTTTGCACATTGGAAGCGCCCCATCCACCATGAGCCCGTGCCTAGAGCCACCAGCAGCTGGATCAGCGCGAAACTTTTGCCGGCTTTCGACGGTCCTGTGAGCACCAGCTTTTCGCCTCTCCGCAGCACGCCTCTGATGGTCTCCGGCGGCAGTTCTGGCGGATCTTTAAAGATATCCGCCAGTGATTCATACTCCGGCAGGCTGTCGATCTGGACGTTTTCAGCCCACTCCTGGTAGCTCCTCTTACCGATATTGACCGACAGCAAAGACTGCTGTTTGTCGCCTCGTTCGCATCCAGCCAGTCTAGTCAGTCTGGAAGGATTCTTGTTTTGACTATCGAGGACAAGCCCCTGATCGGTGCAGGCTTTGAAAATGACTCTTACCCGCTCCGCGTACTCCGCCGCGTTCTGGGCGTCTACCTTCACCAGAGCATGAGCGCTTTTACTGCCGGACAGTGTGAGCGTCGTGATTGGCAGCTCAAGCCGCTTGTAGATCTCAATTTGTTTATCCAAAGGCATCGAATCCGACTCAACCAGGACGTGCTTGAACTTGGTTGTGTTCTCGTTTTTTACACCCTTTCCGTCCATCGGATTGAGCCGCAACCATACACCTGCCTGCTTATTTCTGTCACCAATGAAACTGTCAAGGCCGCCCTTCAGGAAATCGAGAATCTGGGAAAGCGAGTAAGAAAAACCTTTATTTCCCGGCACCCACTTTCCACGGTCTTCTTTATAGATCGCTTTAGTGACGATATTGACCTGGTCATCCGGGTCAAAAAGCGCTTGCAGCTGAAGACGTGCTTGTTCTGCCGGATCAGCAACCATCGGCTTTGTAGGATCGATAGTTATCTGATAGTTCTCAAGAGCGTACTCTTCGCCTTCCTCCAAGCTCAGAAAAGAGATGGCGGCATTGTCTGGCGTTTTCTTGGACTGCCATCCGCCCTTCTTTGCCAGGTGAGTGATCGTTGCTCCGGTAGTGCCAGAGCTGTTAAATGTGTTCCATTTCAGTTCACATTCGCCGTCTTTATAGCGATCATCTGCGCGCGACCAGCTGTCCCAGATGTTCACCGGCAGGTCCTCCGCTTTGATGGCCATGCCGACCTCGACCCACTCCGAGTAGCTGAGAGCTGCGGGATCAATATAGGCCAGCATGTCTTTGATCAATGCTTCTTTGTCGATTGCCATCTATTCTAACCTACCAATTGATTGCTGTATGCACTCTTGTCTGCCATCCACTCTGCGGCGCTGGCGTGCGGCTTTAGATCTCATAGAGAGCGGAACATAGTCGGCAGGCCTTCCAAAGCTGTAAGGTACCCGCCAGCCGTTTTGCGCGATCTCATCGATCAATTTGGAAGCCTCACTGAACTGCCATTCGCCGACACGCTGGAATCCTTTGCGTTCCAACATCCGAATCTGCTTTGGTGTCGTGAGCCCTGCTTCTCTGCGCTTCTGAAGCTTGTCCAGAATGAGACGCGCTTTTCCGCATGTCTCTACCTCATCCGGGTTGATGCCCCATTTTTCCAAAGATGCCTTTTGCTTGTCGGTCATCGGCTTGAGCTCCCATGCAAATGTCTCTTCGTAGCTGGCCAAATCATTTGAACTGATGGACATCTCCCACTGAAGCGGGTCCACAAATTTTGATTTTCTGGTTTTCAGCTCTCGCAGATGCTCAGCCAGAGCCGCTTCACGCTGCCGAACTACGTCAGACTCTGCCTCAACCTCAAGCTCCTGAATGTCTAAACCTTCGATGAGCATGGGATCGTCCGCTTTGTCTTCAAGGATCTCAGTCATCCTTTTCTGAACCTTTGCATCATCTGAGATCAGATGGGCAGGATGGCAGAGCTCCATGCGTTCCGAGTGCCAAAGGAAATCAAGAAGCAGCACATACTCTTTACAAGGTGCCAGACGGGTGCCACGGCCTACGATCTGGGTATAGAGTGCGCGGATCTTGGTCGGTCTGAGGCAGATCACGCAGTCAATTGATGGACAGTCAAAGCCCTCCGTCAGCAGCATCGAGTTGCACAGGACGTTGGTTTTGCCTTCCTCAAAATCTCTAAGCTTACGCTGTCTGGCCTCCGGGAAATCAGTCCCGGAAATCTCTTCCGCGTGGAACCCTTTGCGGTTAAGAATCTCTTTGAACTTTCTGCTGGTTGCGATCAGAGGCAGAAAAGCGATGGTTTTCCGGTCTCTGCAGTACTCCGTCATTTTGTCGGCGATGGCCTCAAGGTACGGATCCAGCGCCTCTCCAAGCTCTCCGGCTGAAAAATCGCCACTGCTTTGAGATACGCCACTGATGTCGATGTCGAGTGGGATCGTTAATGCTCTAATTTTTGAGAGATATCCATCGCGGATCCCCTGAGCGATGGAATATTCAAAAGCGATCGAATCAAAGACTTTTCCAAGATTTCGCTTGTCGCCTCTGTCTGGCGTAGCGGTTACGCCCAGAATTTTTGCCTGATCGAAGTGCTCTAACACTCTTTGATAGCCGTCAGAGAGGGTATGATGGGCCTCATCGATTACGATGGTGTCAAAGTAATTTCTGCGAAACTTTGAAAGTCTTTTGGGAGATTGAAGTGTCTGGACAGAGCCGACAACTACGGGCGTTGCCGGCTCATCCAGACAGCTGAACTCTGCCTTTTCAAGGGCTGTATCGAGTCCAGTCGTTTTCTTGAGCTTGTCGGATGCTTGATCCAGCAGCTCTTTTCTGTGAGCAAGAATCAGGACCTTTTCGCCGTTTTCTACTAACCGTTTGATTACGTTGCAGAAAACGATAGTTTTGCCTAGGCCAGTAGCCAGGACTAAAAGCGTTTTGCGATGGCCCTGCTCCCACTCTTGGAAAATCGATTCAACCGCTTGCTTTTGATACGGTCTCAGCTCCATGGATCATTACCATTTGGTAGTACCGCTATTCCAGGTTGTTGATGTAGCAGCTGGATTCTGCGCCTGCCATGCTGGCTGTACTGACTGTACTGGCTGAATTGCCACACTTGCCTGGTAATGGTATTTCTGTTTTTCGGCTTCGACGTTTTCAGGGAAAATGAATGTCATACCCTGCCAGTCTCCACCGTTATTCATTTTTTTTGTTTCGAGTTTCATCCATCCTTTGTGACCAATAAAACTACTCCATTTAGCCTTCACTTTTCCATTTGGTCCTACAGGCTCGCCAAGCGCCCTGAACAAAGATGCGATGCGCTGTTGGTTATATTTGGTGTCGAGCAGCTTAAATGTTTCTTTTCTCTGTTCTGTATGGCCATCAGGCATATACACGAGCATGTCAACAATGCCTGTCGGATAGGTGTTTGGATCGTAGTCGGTCGGCTCGTGCTGTCCATTTGTAACTCCCTGATACTTGAACTCGTAGAGCCCATCAGGAAGTGCAGAAGAAGCGGAGACTTCTTCTCCCTCGGTAAGTGAAATAAAAGTATTGTTTTCCATTTTTCTTTTCTCCTTTATTTGTCATTTAGAAAGGCAGGTCATCGCTGTCGATGCTGAGCATTTTCTCCTCTTCTGGGGTCCGGCGGGACAGGATCGCCTGGCTAAGCCCAGCCCACTGAGCGATCAACACCTGCTCAATGAAATCCGCTGGATATGCAGTCATTTCGACATGCTGACCGCCAAAGAAAGGCTGTCTGTCTACTGCCGTTTCAAGCTCCTGCGCGGTGATGCCTGTCTGCTCCATCAGCTCACAGAGTGTCTGAAACGATGTCATGGCCTGCGGCTGTGGCGCTGACGTTGGCTGAATCGATGCAGGCGCTGGCGATGGTGTCGGTGTGGGGGTTGGTGAAGGCGCCGGATCAGGGGTGCCCAAACACTTCGAGATCAGATCGATGAGCGGCTGCGGAAGCTGTTTGTTTTCAAATGGCATTTCACTGGGCAGATCCCAGCGGTTTTTTCCGTCCCACATGGCGGAATGTTCAGTCTGGATGATCCGTCCGCCTGTTCCTGTAGCTCTGAACTTTTCGCCCTTTTTATCGGTCTGAATGACGATATCGTCGAACTTAAGGAAGAAAACTCCGTCAGCCCACTCTTTGAGTGCCGCTGAAGTTTTGTTCTGGAGCTTGAGCTGATATCTGTCCCAGGCTCCCCGTTCATCTGGTGCCGTGAACGGCTTGATAGTAGAGTGGGCGGTGATCAGAATGATCACTCCCATCTCTTCAATTTCTGTCAGTTCGTCCAGAAACTCACGGAATGCTTTATCTAGGATGTTGTAAGACTTTCCGTGATCGTTCTGGCCTCCAAGACTGTCCCAATGATTGTTGATACAAAGATCTTTCAAAAAGCGGCTTTCCAGCCAGTCAGCGGTATCAATGACAAGGGTGTCACCTGGAAGTTCACGTTTAAACTGTTCGATCTGGCCTTTAATTGCCGCCCAAGACTTCGGGCGCGGGTAGTACTGACGATCCTGCAGACTGTCGATCCATTTGGTCGATCCTTCACAGTCGATAAACCATGGACGAGGGAAAAGACTTGCAAAAGTTGTTTTCCCGACTCCTTCTTGGCCAAAAACGACCATGGCAAACGGATTTTTTACCATTTGATATCTCCTCCATTCCATGCGGGATGAGCTGGCGTCGGCTGAGCTTTAGCGACTGTCACCACTGTTCCATCTTCGATGATGATTGAGCACTCATCCCCGGTTGAAACTCGTGTGGCGATCGCCTGCAGACCCTCAGCTTCAAGCCACTGGCCAAACTCTTCCATGGTCTGCTGATCCATCTGTTCGAGCTTGTCCAGGAGGACGAAGCCGCAGTTTGGATTCATTGCTCTGCAGATTGCTGCTGAGACTTTCAGCTGATCCGAGCCGCTCATGTTGTCCCAGCGCCGCCCTTTGTAGAGAATCTCGCCGTTTTCAACAGTCAGATCCGGCAGCGGAAGCGATGCAGATCTAAGCAGATCTAGTCGCTTTGCCCGGATCTGATCAATGTCATTGGACAGCGTCTGATACTGAAGGACGAGATCTTCGGCTTCTTTGAGCGCTTCCGATCTGCTGCGATTTGTGCGGATCTGCTGATTCTTTGAGTCAATTTCACGGAGGTTTTTCTCCAGTTCTTCCGTACTCTCGTCATACAGATCGAGCGCGTCACGTCTGGCCATTTCCAAGTCAGAAAGAAGTTTTGAGAGATCCGCCTTTGCTCGTTCAAGCGCCTGCTCTGCATCAGCAACGTTCTGCTGATACCTAGGGAGCAGCTGCTCGTACTTGCTTACGTTCTGGCGCTTGCGTGCGTTGTCCGCATTCTTAAGCAGGATCTCCTGCTGACGCTGAATCAGATCGGCGGCGCTGAGCTCAACTTCTCCTACTCCAGGGAACTGCGGCATTTCTTCAGCGTGAGCTTTTTTGGCTCGTGCCTGACGGCCGACCCATGTCCGCTGATCAAATAGTTCCTTTTCTTCTTTTTCCATCTGTGTAAGCTGATCGCCTACGCCGATAATGGAAAGCAGATACTCCGCTTTTTCTTTGGAAGTAGCTTCCATGAAGCGCGGAATGTTCAGCGCCATTTCTCCGATAAGAGAGTCCAAGATTTTCTGGCCAGATTTCTGACCAGTCGGATCTGTGACCTTGAGGTCAGAATTTTTGCCTTTGCGCTCAACGATCAAGCCGTTGCTGAGCGTGATCTTGATTTCTGGATCTTGTACGGATCCAGCGCGATGGGGATCTGAAGGTTTCAGCTTGTTGCCGCCAAGCCCCCAGGCGATTGCATCAAGAACTGATGTTTTGCCCTGATTGTTTCGCCCGCCGATGATGGTCAGTCCATTCGGTGACGGCTCAAGCTGTACTGCTTTGATCCGCTTAACGTTTTCTGCTTCAAAGCTGGTGATTTTTACTGTCATCACTGTTTCCTTTCTATTCGTAGATGAATACGAGGCAGATCAGCTGCCAAATCCATCTAACAATTACAATCACGCCGACGATTTCGAGGGCGTATCTAACGAGCTCACCGACCGTCATGCTGTCGTTCTCGACTCGGTCGGCGAAGTTCTCGCAGAACCGGATGATTTTCTCTTTCATGCGTCCTCCTTCCTATGTCGATGCTCTCCAGCGCTTGATTGCGCCCTGGAGCTGAAACGCTTTGATGATTTCGTCGGTCAGGTATCCGAGTTCTGTTTTGCGAACTCCCTGCTCTTTAAGCTTCTTGTTTACTGTCGGCTTTGATCGGCCAATCAGCAGGCAGACTTCTTTGGTTTTCAGGTATGGCTGGTCAAGAATTGCCAGTCGCTCTTCGTTGGTCATCTCTTCTCCTATTTGCTTATATGCATTTTCTATTGCCTTTACGCAATATTGAGGTCAAAAAAAATTTCGCACGCTTCTTTCGCAGTCAGGCCAAGTGTATCGATGATAATTCTGATTTCATTTCGGGTGAAATCGCTCTTTCCGGACTTTTTCCGTGAATATGTCGATTCATCAATTCCGAGAGCGTCAGCCATCTTGCTTGATGTATACCCTTTTCGTTTGGCCAGATAATCAAGTTTTAAGCTGTCCATTTGATCGTCTCCTTTCATGTCTAAAACTAAGTGAAGCATCTTCAGTATAATTTGCCTTTACGCAATTTACAAGGCCTATCCGCAAGTTATTGGCGAATACGTAAATTTACTAGCGTTTACGCAATCCCATTGTGTAAACTGATAGACAAATGAAGGAGGTAATTATGAATATTGGAGAGTATTTGCGCGCTCGCCGAGAAGAAAAGCGACTGACCATATCAAAAGTAGCAGAATACGTTGGAGTCAGCGAAAGTACAGTTTCTCGCTGGGAACGCGGAATGATCGGCGAAATGGGCAGAACAAAAATTGCGAAACTATCAGAAATACTGGAAATCTCACCAGCAATAATCGTTGGTTTTGATGATTTCTCTAAATCAAGTAAAACAGTTCAAACGCAGTCATTTGCTGGCAATGTAACCATAGCGAACGGATCAATCAATCAGAATTTGCAAATGTCTGATCACGAACTATTAAAAAAGATATTTGAGCAGAACAACTTAATTATCGAATTACTTAGAAAATAAAAAAATTCCCTGAAGTGCTGGCCACACTACAGGGAAAGTATCCAATCGCGACGAAAGGACATTGATATTATGGCAATTCAAAAAGAGAAGTTCAAAGGCAAGATGCGTTATCGCTTCAGGACGTACTACGATACTCCAGACGGTATCCATCGCCAGAAAAACTCAAAGTGGTACGATTCAAAGAAAGAAGCTGAAGCAGCAGAAAGAGAATTTTTAAGTCAGCCAGTCCAGGCTGAAAAGAAGGGCAAGACTTTCTCTAAATTGATGGATGCGTGGATCCTGGAAGGTGGGAGAGATAATACTGCCGCAACCAGAGATGATAAGCGCCGGATCCTGACTCTGTATTGCCAGTCAATCATGGATAAGAACGTTTTCACTATTACACCAGCGGACATTCGAAGCATTTTGGAAGATGAGCACTTCATCACTCTTTCGAGCTACCGGAAGAACAAGCTCTACACCGATCTGAACGGATGCCTGGAGTACGGCTGTGTCCATTGGGGGTTGCCAAGGAACCCGTTAAAGGGATTTCCACGATTCAAGGAAACAACGAAAGAAAAGCTGAAAGAAGTTGAGATTCTTGATCGTCACCAGTTCGCGGAGTTTCTTGGAGCAATTCCGGATAATCATCAGATCTACCGCGATCTGTTCTTCTGGCTGTACTGGACAGGTATGAGAGCGAACGAAGCGATGTCTCTGACGTTCTCAGATATCCAGCGAGGCCGCGCTAAAGTCTGGCGGCAGTGGGATAAAGATACAAGCGAATTCAAGCAGCTGAAGACCAAAGGAAGTGTGCGGGCTGTTCAGCTCGACGATGATCTTCTCGATGTCGTCGATCGGATCCGGGAACATTACGAAACCTTCGTACACTTTTCCGAAGACTGGTTCATCTTCGGCGGACCTCGTCAGCTTGCTTACACAACTGTACAGCGAATCAAGAACAAAGCGCTTGATGATGCAGGCCTGCCAAGAGTCAAGATTCACAGTTTCAGACACTCTCATGCGTCCAATCTGATCGACGCTGGAGTTCCGCTTTTCAAGATTTCGAAGCGTCTTGGGCACTCTTCAGTGTCGATGACAACGGACATTTATGGGCACCTTTTGCATGAAGAAGACGACGATATCATGAACGCCCTCAAGTTCAAATAAGACATTTTTAAGACATTGGACTAATCAAAATAAAAAAGCCCCTTATATAAAGGGGCTGAATATTCGTGGTCAGGATGGCGGGATTTGAACCCGCGCTCTCTTGGTCCCGAACCAAGCACTTTACCAAACTAAGCTACATCCTGTCGTGCGTGATTTATATTATCACTTTATTTTGAAAAGGCAATGAATTGATCCAGAATTTTTTCACTTTCCAGTTAGACGATTTTAACCTAAGTCATTCCATCCAGACATTAGCATTCCAGTTAGCCAGGAGGTATTCGAGAACATACAAGTTTGGACTGACAGACCAGACAACAATACAACAATATCGAGATAACACATGTTCATTCCTTCCAAATCTGTCAGTGCTCGCTCCATTCAGTTCACTGTCTTTTCCAGGAAACCCGAACATTTTCCCTTTTCACCCTCCCTGCCCTTCCGGCAATTCAGACCGCGTTAAGTCTTCGCATATGACGAATCGTATGCGGATTTTGCTTCTTTTTGAAAGAATGATGTGATCTTTTACTATTGTCGTTATTACTTTGAATTGTAACTGTTAACTAAATGGAAGATCCCGGAAAGGAAGAAAAATATGAAGAACAGCTACAGATTCAGGGGCATCTGCCTGATCAGCGTCATGGCTCTGTCAGGATGTGCTCAGACTTCTTCAGCCGATCAGCAGGAGCGTCCCGCCCAGAATGAAGACAGCCTCCTTGCCGCCAGTCAAAGTGAAGAAAGCTCCTTTTCAAATCCTTTTGAAAGCACAGGGCGGTCACAAAGTACAGTGGACTGGCAAATCGGCCGCTATGAAGTTCAAAAATCTCTGTAAGCCTATTCCGACTTTAAAGACGGGAAAGGGTTTGGTGTAATCATGCCTACCTATTCCGGAGGCGACATGGTCGATATCGTGAAATTTGTTTCCGAAGGCAACTCTGTCTGGGCACAGACGAAGGAAGACTTCTGGATCTGTACAAGCGATGCCGGAGGGACGTACCTGATGAGCTGGACAGACGAAGATGAGGTTCGCCAGAACATGATGGATCGAATCGGCGGTGTCTAGCACGGCAATCAGGCGGAATGGGTCTTCCGTGATAATGAAGTGGAAGTGACTCTTGATGACAGCAATGGTTTCCACTCTGGCGAACGGGACAGTACCCTGTGGAGCATTCGGGATGAGAACTCCATCTATTTTCGAGATGTCATTTTTAACACTACCACCCTGCCCGATGGCGATCTGCTGCTTGAAGAAACGCAGGGAATTAACACCTTTCGTCTAAGAAGAAACCTTCCCGATCCTGGCACAAATATTCTGACCAGCGATCTCGAAGGATATTCCGAACCCGATCTGGCATCGGATACAGACAGCGGTCTGAAATTTCCAGCAGGCGCTTCCGTTCTGCTTGCGGCTTTCACTGTAGACCTGGACGGCAATCTCTGGGGATACTGCTACACTCCAGGTACATTCACCCCTGAGGTATGGCTGCTTTGTCAGGAAGCGAATGGATACTGGAATATCCGTGGACGATAGAAAGGAAAAATGCAGAAAATGAAGCGAATGAAAAAGCGGTACTGCTCATGATGGTTCTGACGATGACTGGATGTACTTCAGCAAAACCAAAAGATACTTCTGCTCAGCCAGAGGAACAGCAGTCTTTCACGCAGCCGACAGCGAGCGCAGAAGAAAATTCGAATAAAACGGTTTTTGCTGCTAAAGCAGATTTGGGAAAACTGGATGAACATCCCAAACGCTTTCAGGATCAGGGATGGATTATCAAAAAGGACGGTCTGTATGGATAAGTCGATCAGAATGGAGAAACCGTCGTCGACTGTCAGTACAAAAATATGCAGTATTTCACCGGCCCAATTTTTCTCATATTGAATCCCGTCTTCTGATCAATGACGACGATTGGGATCACTCCGCCCTGCTTCCTACAGCGCTGCCGCCAGAAGGCGCGTTTGGAGGAGGCGGCACGGCCCAGACGCAGCGCTACTATCTGACAGACGACCACAGCGTCATTCTCAGAGATTATACGGGGGCTCTGCTCAGTTCTCCGACCTTCGCGCCGTCTGCGATGATGCGTCTCCGTATGGATGGTACAGAAGTGGAGGATGAAGCCAGCTCAGAATACTACCTATGGCTGCCGGAATTCGATCAGATCAGCGGGCCGTACAGTCCAGACCAGGCACTCTGTCTGGGTCAGGAAACAACAGCGAGCGGACAGTCAACCGCCTATATAAGACAGGAATTATCGAATCTGCTTTGCATTCACGCCGGTCAAGAGTATATGCTGCTCAATGCCCGCGTAAATAAGGCCGTCCTTGGCTTTGACCAGGGCGACTTTGTGGACTTCGATGCCATTGCCGGCAAAACCGGCGAAACCTGGTATTTGTTTGATGAAAATCTTGATCCGATCTATTGCGCCGACATTGAGAGCGGCGCTATGCCGATCGGTTCCAATGTTCCGATTCTCCAAAACGGAACCTGGCAGCTTGTGGATCTTAATGAGCTGCAGAATGCCAGTTATTCCAGCACTAAAGAACCCGAAATCGTAGAGCCCTATTTTGAAAAAAAGAACCAGACAGCACTTGCCGGTTATCTGACCAATTACGATATGACGATACGCAGCCAGCCTGACCGTTCTTCCGCAGACACAGGTCTCTGCAGGGCAGGACATTATCTTCTTGTTCAGGAAACCTCGCAGGCCAAAGACGGATCGTTATGGGGCAAACTCTGGGATGGTCGGTATATCTGTCTGCAGGATGATGAGTATATGTACGCGCGCCAGTGGATCTGACGTGTTCCGATACGAGCACTTTTGAAGAACGTTTTGAGGATATTATTATCGACCACTATATGTGGCTGAACGAACCTTCTGGATTCTATTCCTGTATCACAGATGTTCAGCAGAACGGCCCTGTATTCACCTGTACCCTTCGTTATTCGGACGGTGAGGAAGAAGTCGCAAGGCGCAAAGCAGCCGGCCTCATGGTCTCCGCAAACGTTGCCGTGATGGACGTGTATGTCAACGTTTCAACCGGTGCTGTGAGCGATTCACTGCATCAGGATGACTGGAACTTCAAATAAAAGCCAATCCAGCCGGAGTTCGGATTTTGCAGATCCGAACTTCGTTTTTTCCTTGTCCTGTCTTTCGTTAAAAACAAAAAAAACGGATGAATGGAAAGCGTAAAGGCAGCAAGAACGGCCAAACGAGGCCCTCAGCTGCTGCATTTACTGTTTTCATTCATCCGACTTTCTCAGAACGACAGGCTTGTGCAGCTGTGTCCAGCGAAAGAAAGCGCAAATTTCTAAGTAAGAATTCGCGGAAGATTATGGCTTCAGCGCACTGAACTGATCCATGAGAAATTTCTTGGTGGTTACGGAATTGGTGAAGGCCGCATAGATGCATTTGCCCTGCTGACGAATCAGCCAGCTGGTTTCCGGCATGGCAATCCAAACTTCCTGAATATGCTCCCCTTCTTTTGAAAGCTCATAGGCGCTTTCTTCTTTTGGAAGGAGATACGCAAACGCTTTGCCGGCGGCTTCTTCGTCCGCAAACCAGGCGCAGACAATCCCCATTTTTTCACCTTGTTCGGTAGAGTACTGCCCCATAGTCAGGTTTGTGGGGGTACTATCTCCAAAAATCGAGGTGCTGCCTGGCTGTCCGACTTCCACATACCATTCGGCATTGGAAAGTATGGAATTCAGGGTGTTCTGATCCAGGACCGGAACAAGATCGGCTTTTGCGACCGATACGGACGAAACCGAAGATTGGGAAGAAAGAGAAGATGAACGATCCGAATGAGAAGAACAGCCGCCAAGAACGAGCAGACCGCCTAAGAGGCATACGGGAATTCGTTTCATTTTCTTTCCTCCTTTCACACTGAGATGCCAACAGGGTTTGCGAACCCCTGAAAGCGGGAATAGTTTTTTATACCCCGTTTTCTTTTCGAAAAGCGGGCCTCACCTATTTTATAGAATTTCTTTAAGAAAATCATCCTATCCGTTTTTCCGGTCCTGACCAGGCTCCTTACATTCTGTTTGCATCCTGGCAGAACGTTTAAAATACAGATCTCTTCATTAAAGGGATACAAATTCATTCCCTTCCTTTTCTCCTTGCAAACACCATTTCTAAGCCTCTTACGCGTCTTTATTTCGTCTGAATTGTGCTGCCGTCCCCGGATCTGATAAAGCATCGGATCCCGCATAAATCGGGAAATACGAATCCGTTTTCTGCAAATTTCCAGATTTCATTTTAAAGGTGAGGTATACGCGCTAGATTAATACCATATTCATTTTTTTGATTCCAATCCATTCATTTTTTTGATTCCAATCCGCAATAAGAGAGAGGTCACTCGTCTTTTGGCGGAACTTCTGGAGGTTTTATGATTGAGCTTCAAATCCAGCTTCTTGCCTTTTTGCTGATCGGGTATTTTCTGGGAAAGCGAAAGATCATTTCCCGATCTGGTGCGACGCAGATCAATGCCCTGGTCATGAATCTGATTCTTCCCTGCTCCATTTTTCATTCGTTTCAGACCGCGCTGACGACAGAAATTCTGCAGTCTACCTTTTCCATTCTGATCATTGCGATCCTCAGCCAGATTCTGTTCATCTTTCTGTCGAGATGGATCTGGAAATGCGTATCCGATCCGGGAAAGCGTCTGAATCTTGAATACGGTACGGTATCCAATAATGCGGGGACGCTTGGACTTGTCGTCGGCCAGGCCGCTTTCGGGCAGGAAGGCGCTTTGTATACGTCGATTTATGCCATTCCCCTTCGCATTGTGATGTGGTCCTATGGACTGATGCTCTACAATTCGAAAAGCACCGTACGCTTTTCTGCGCTTCTGAAGAAAACCCTGACCAATCCATGCATGATCGCCATTTTCGCGGGAATTTTGATGATGACTGCTCAGAGTTTCGGATGGGTTCTGCCCGCTATGCTCGACAAAATCATCGCTTCCATCGGCAGCTGCAATACCGTACTGATCATGCTCGTGATCGGGATCATTCTTTCGGATATTTCCGTAAAGGATCTTTTTGAACCTTCCGTTCTTCTCTATACTGCTTTGCGTCTGGTGATCATTCCTGCCGTCTGCCTGATGATCCTCGCTCTTCTTCACGTTTGTGCCATGCCTCTGATGATCGTAACGCTGGAAATGGCCATGCCGGCACCGGTGACAATGGCCATGCTTTCGCAGAAATATCAGGTCAATGAAGCCTTCGCCAGCAAGATGATTTTCCTCTCTACCGTTCTTTCGATGGTCACGCTCCCCGCCTGGACCGCCCTGCTCAAGCTCTGGTCCTAGCCGATTCCAGTCAGGCATTAGAAAGAGTTTTTCCTGATGGGAAGACTAGAATATTCGTGTAAGGAAGAAAGCGAGGCTTTATACCTATGAATAAAGATATTGTTCTTGAAACACAGTCTGAGCTGACACGTCCAGCCGTTGATCTGGCTGAGGAAATCTATAACCACCTGATCAAGGCACAGTCCGTTCTGGATCTCGTCAGCAATTCCATCGAAGAAAAGAACGCCGATAATAAACTGGATCTGGCATCCGAACTCAACTCCCTGGTTGCGGTATACGATGAACTCGAGCATGCTCTGGGTGACAGCGAGTCCGTTCTGAAAGCACTCAAGGAAGACGAAAAAGTCGACGAAAAGAACGCGTAGGTTCCCTGTCGCTGCGAAAATCCAATCACAGATTCTGCTCCCTTACGGGAGCTTTTCTTTTGCGCCATGGAAATCCGCTCTGCTGTGACAAAGGCGGCCATTGTTTCCAAACACGATTTTGAGTTAGGCGTTCTGATTATTCCCTTGTATGATAAGGGTTAGGAAAGAAAAGAAAAAACCTCTCTTGAAAGGCATTGTGAACGCCACCCTTCTGGCTGTCGTTATCTATTTCTGCGTACTAGGTGTACGGGCTTCCAACGTGCTTTCCTTTATCCCCTTTTTAAACAGCTTCATTCAGTCCATTCCGCAGGCCAAACTGATTACGGTCTGCTTTCTTTGCGGCATCCTGTATCTATCGATCAACTGCTTCAGCAAGCTCGCTTCTTCGATTATCGCCGGCGCCGCCATTTTCATTGTGCTGTTCTGGTATAAAGATCTTCTTCCCGCATTATGGACATCTTTGCAGACTTTTCTGGCTGGCTGATCCCAGCTTTTTTTGTGCCTTTCAACAGCTCATTAAGCGATATATTAGCGCTTCTGCAAAATGCAGTCCTGTTGCAAGGAATCGTTCAATCCTGAAAATTTGGGCATAAGGAGGCATTCTTTCCCAATGCATAAGAAAAGCGGGCGACTGGTTTACTGGCCAGCCGCCCGCTTTGGTTTTGAAATGGAATTTCGATCCTTCGACAAGGATTAGTAACAAGTTTTAAGCCTGAAATCAGTTTCCCTGATCGTTATGAAGACCAAAGGAACTTGCAG
Organism: Allobaculum fili; assembly: GCF_020969955.1. Taxonomy (NCBI): domain Bacteria; kingdom Bacillati; phylum Bacillota; class Erysipelotrichia; order Erysipelotrichales; family Erysipelotrichaceae; genus Allobaculum; species Allobaculum fili. The sequence continues at coordinate 25,752 of NZ_JAHDSX010000008.1, forward strand.
CGGCGTTGGCTGCTTCATCGCGCGGTGCAAGACGTGCAGCGTGCTGCTCGTGTTTGGAAGAATTTCCCGATTCTGGATCTTCTGCAGGATGGCTGAATTCTGTCTCTTCTTTGACAGCTGCCGATTCTTCGATCTCAATTTCCTTGCCGCTGGTCAGAGTTTCCAGATCGGTCTGCTCTACTGCAGCGACATCTGTTTCTTCTTCGGCCGTTTTCGTCAGATCCGGTTTTCCATCCGATTTGGCTGGTTTGTCTGGATCCGGATTGTTTGCAGCCGGATTGTTTGCAGCAGGTTGTGCGTGCAGCGCGTACGGATTGATGGATTCCGGCTTTTTCTCTTCAGAAACCGGCGTCGCTTTCTTTTCTGATGCCGCATGGTCTGATGTGGGAATAACCGGTAAAGGATTCGAAGCCGGAGCAGAATTCACTTCTTCTCTGACTGGAGGAACGGCCTGTCCGCCGTTTGGAACAGGATGATTCGGATTCATCACTGGAGGAGCCATTGGAGCTTCTGTGGAAGGCTTTGTGTCCATGAGAATTTTTACCATGGCAGCGTAGCGATAGATCAGTGCGAATACGCAGATCGCCACGCAAAGGACGATGAGAAATGACATGATCAGAACGACCAGTACGGCCGGCAGGCCCAGAAGAGCTGCAAGCAGAATCAGTACGACGGCAAGCGCAACGCTGATCGCGACTATAGCCAGCGGAACAAGGCCAAGCTTCAGGCATTCGGAGACGGACGGCTTATAGCCTTTATTCTCATTTGCGATGGCACCGAGCTTATACAGACCGTAATACTCGATCGTCACGGTGAAAATATTCAGCGCTAGGAAGAGGAAGACCATCAGAAGAATCAGAACGGTCGCTCCGCCCAGCATTCCTGAAAACGGATCATTTAAAAAGTAATACAGATAATATTCGATCGAGCCATAGCCCAGAAGGGAGGCAATCAGGACGATAAACACGCCGCAGAATACGCCGATCAGCAGTTCGACCACAAACGGAATTGCGAGAAACCAGATCAGATAGGTACCCGCGAACGTTTTCAGATTTTTCCACGGATATTCGAAAAACGCAGTAATCATCTGCTGAAAATCCATCGGTTTCTGATCCACAACGGTCTCCTTGAGAATGTGGAAGGCAGATACAACCAGGAAGTAGCTGACGCAGAAGTTCAGCACAGACAGAAAAAACGTTAAGAAGCTGGACTTGCCAAAGATCCAGTTCAGCAGCAGGCTCCACAGGCCCATGAGAAAACTGACTGCAACGGCCAGTCCAATAAACAGGAAGAAACTTTTCTTCTGTTTCATCGCCTGATTCCAGGCGGATTTGAAACTCGTCATAAAACACCTTTCTTGTCCTTAAATCTCAGGACGAATAATTATAGGATGAGTTCATTTTACTTGGGATCTTTAAAGAACTCGTTAAAAATACATAAATTTATGAAAACACTTTACATTCTCCTGAAGATTGCCTGCGATATTTCTTTTGTCCAATCCTGTTTATAATTCACCCTATTTTTGTTTCAGCGGCATTCTCGTTTTAATTTCTGACGACGATTCATATGGAATCTGTAGCATAGAAAAAGCCGCTCGATCCGAATGCAGATCGTCAAGAGACGATGCACGCGCAAATCGAGCGGCTGTTTTGTTTCACAATAAGAGAAAAGCGGCGAAGAAGCGACTCAGGCCTGAGCGACTGTTCCAGAAAGATCGGCGACTGGCAGTTCAAGAATGAACACAGCGCCGTGCTTTCCGTCTTCCCGGTTGCGGGCCTGGATCGACCCGCCATGCGCTTTCATGATGGAATCGCAGATCGGCAAACCAAGTCCATAGCCGCGAATGGCTTTCTTATTTTTCGCCTTCGTCGTATAGAACATTTCAAAAATCTTATCGAGTTCCGCCTGGGAAAGACCATCGCCAAAATCCCGGATGAGAATTTCGGCCCTCGCTGGATTTCCTTTTGAGCGGCGAATGACGATTTCGATCGGCATGTCGACCGGCGAATACTTGTTGGCGTTATCGATCAGGTTGATCACGACCTGCTTGAGCAGCGAAGGATCGAGCTTGCAGGCGATCAGCTCGTCGGTATAAATCTTGTTGAGCTTGCGTTCCGGCAGTCGAATTTCCATCGTTTCCACAGCCGAATCTACGACTTCTTCCAAAATGTTGACCTGTGCCTTGATGGCGAAGTTGCTGTTCTGAAGCTTGGTTAAGGACAGAACGTTCTGGACGAGATTATAAAGCCAGATTGTTTCCTTTCGAATGTTATGGGCCATCTCGTACGGCGATGTTCCCGGTTCGAGCTCTTCCATAAGTACTTCCGCGGTTCCGGAAATGCCGGCCAGCGGCGTTCGCAGATCGTGCGAGATGGAGCGCAGCAGGTTGGTGCGATAGCGTTCCTGGCTGACCAGATGCTGGTCGTGCTGCTGAATACGCGCCAGGATGATTTTGTCAAAGGCAATAGCGGCTGTTTCGACCATCGTAGAAACCATCTGAATGTCCAGAGGAGTCATGCGATGAATCGTCTCGACGGGAATGGCGACCGCGGCGATGACTTTTCCGTTCTGGGAATACATCGGCCATTCGTACTGTGTTTCGTTAACGTAATAGCCTTTTGCCGGACGGCTTTTATATTCCGCAAAATCGCGATCGACATTCGTCACAGCCTCCTTATTCAGTCGGGAGTCTTCAAGAAGAACAAACGTGCGCAGCGGAACTTCGTTTTCGTCAAACTGAAGCATGCGGCAGTCGGTCTGAAATACGCTGGCTATATTGGTAAGGGTAATTTCGATGGCAGCATCGATGGACATCTCGCCGGAAAGGTCTCTGGCGAGATGATAGAGAACGTTCGTTTCCTCTTCCCACTTGCGGGCAAGGACTTCCCCTTCCTTGACTTTGCTGGTGATGGAAGAAATCAGTATGGAAACGATAAAGATGACACTGGCGGCCAGAATGAAATAGGGAGAAATCGGAGCCAGAGAGTAATGCGGTACGCTAATGAAGAAATTATAGGCGAACGTGCAGATCAGCGCAGAGAGAATTCCATACGCGTAACCGGTGCTAACGGAAGCGCAGATCACGACGACAAGCATGTAAATGCAGACGATGGTTTCTGCCGGGGCGCCGGTTTCGCGAAGCAGCTGTCCGATCAGAATGCCTGCCGCACAGACAGCCAGAGTGACCAGAACCTGAAAAAAGCGTTGAACGGCAGGGCTGCTGGACTTTTTCATTGCCACCCCTCCTTTTCTTCCTTCCAGTTTTTATCCGTTCTTTACATTCAATATAATCTTTAATTATTACAGACGCCATAAAATGACGGTCAAAATGCCGGTATCTAAGAAAAATGCGTATTTCCCGTTCAGGAATCATGATTTTCGCAGAAATGAGACGCGCTTTCCTAAGGAAAAGAAAACATTACGGATTTGGATTATTTTAAACGACGGATTACTGAATATTATTCTGTAAAAGAATTGAATTCAGAAAACGCTTTTTCTGAACTGGACGATTTGAACCGCTGTTTTTGCCTCACTGGCAGTGTTCAGTATAGATAGACAAAAAGAAAATTTTCTGACGCCCGGAGTCTGTTTTTTTCTTACGGCAGGATAAATCTTTCATAAATTCCATAACGGAACCCCCTCATTTTTTCAGAGGAAACCCACCGAAAAATGTAAAGAAAATCATACACGCAGGGCGATGAAAAATAACGGTCAGGATTCAGAGTTTACAGGGAATCTAAAGGAATTTCCAGACCTTTCAGTCAAAGAAATTCACTTTTGCATACCGAATGGAAACCGATAATCTCCCATGGACAGATCTGCTTTTCCTGCCCTGGTCCGACGATCAGGCAAACCCGTATTTTTCGATTGGATCCGGGTTGTATTTGCGGGCATCTTCTGTCTGTTGAACAGAAACGAAAACAGCGAAGAGACGGTTTGCATACGCTCTTCGCTGTTTAACTTCTTAGCGGGATCCGGCAGGCAGTTCCGGCATGCCGATCGTTTCTTCTTACTGCTGTTCTCCGGTGAAAACGACTTTCTTGTCGTCGCCGCGGCCGTAGGCAATCGCATCTTTCACGTATTTCTGATAGGTGGCGCCCATGCGGTCTTCGTATTCGACAAAGGAAAGATCAAAGCCGTTGTCTTCGAAGTACTGCGCAGCCGCATACGCTGCTGCGGCTTCGCTGCCGGCGAGAACCGTCATCATAATGACACGCGGAAAGCCGCGGTATTCTTCGGTACAGATTTCCTTGAAGGCTTCCGCTTCGGTCATGGAATGATAGGCAGTCGGAATGTTATTGGTCTCGAGCAGTACCTTTTTCATATTATCTGGGTTGTCGAGATACAGACCGACCTGCTGGTAGCAGTAATCAAGAAGTTCCTGATAGGTGTGCACATCCGCCATGCCGGAAGCTTTGGAGCTGATCGCCTTGTAATTGGCTTCCATCGCTTTATACGTATCCGCGATGACCTGCTTTAAGATCTCTTCACTTAAAGCTTCGCGAATTGATTTTTGAATTTGTTCCATCCTGGTTTCCCTCCTGTCTTCTATGATAAATCGCCCATCTGACTTTTTGCTTTACTTTGACCTTTTCGAATTGCGTCCGAAGTTTCGCTCAAAGACGGGCCACAAGCGGCAAAGCAAGCAGACCGGAGAGGCGGACAACGCACTAAACGCGACAAGAAGACAGGCTAGAGGAAAAGGCATGAACATTCACAGCCGCAGGTAAACCTGCTGCGAAGTTCTGGAGATCCAAAAAAGGCATTCGCCTTTTCAGGGAACGCCTTCAGTGAGAATTCAGTTTGTGCAATCGAATTACTTCGAAGCCTGTGCTCTTTCGTGGAGCGCTTCTTTGATTTCGAGTACTTTCTTCTTGCCCAGCGGGTACCAGAAGATGAGGATCAGAGCGATCAGAATGTAGCAGATGCCAGGAACCAGAGTCGCAACGCTGTAGATGCTGTTGAGAACTTCCGGAGTCTGCGTAACAACCTGACCAGCTGTGGAAGACTGGTAGCCGATCCAGGTCAGTACGAAACCGCCAAGGCCGCCGGCCAGAGCCTGACCGATTTTACGAGCGAAGGAGTATACGCCGTAGATGGTACCGCCATCGTTGTGGCCTGTTTTATACGTCTGGTAGTCAATGATGTCGGTGATGAACGCCCAGATCATCAGGTTGAACAGACCGGATCCCATGTTTGCAAAGAGCAGGAATCCAACAAATACCCATGGGTTGGAAATCTTCAGGAAGAACATGATCAGATACAGGGCGCCGGCAAAAATCAGGGCAGCGGATGCAGATTCTTTCTTACCGAATTTTTTGGTCAGCGTTCCGGAGAACGGAGCCAGAATCAGCGTGCAGGCTGTGGAAAGCAGACCGGCAGTGGACATTGCCGTGATATCACGGAAGTAGTCCTGGTAAAGATACATGTTGAAAGACTGAGTCAGAAGCATCGAGAGCAGCAGGAGAATGGCTGCAGCGATGATGGAAACGAGCGCGCGGTTTGTAGCGAGCGCTTTAACAATGTCACCCATCGTCTGTTTCTTGCCTTCCGGCTTATCTACAACGATGCGCTCTGTGGACCAGGAGTAGCAGAGGTAGTAGCAGATCAGAGCCAGTACCGCGAATACGCAGGCAACCATGAAGACTTTGTTGCCGTTCATAACCTGATCGCCGTCTGGCAGCTTGTCGTAGATGATCATCGGTGTCAGAGAACCAACGATAGCACCGGCGAACGCAGCGCCAAGGGAGCGGAAGGTAGAGAGAGAAGAACGCTGAACAGGATCGTCAGTCAGTACAGCAGCCATCGATCCGTAAGGAATGTTGATGGAGGTATACATGAAGCTTCCCCAGAGAATATAAGTAACGAAGATGTAAACAATTCGCCATGCCATAGGCAGGTTAGCTACCCATGGTACGAACAGAAGGATACCGGAGCATACCACCGGGATCATCATGCGTTTGATCCAAACGCGGTAGCGGCCGTCAGCGTGAGCGACAGCGCGGTCTACGAGCTGACCCATACCGATATCGGTGAAGGCATCAACACAGCGTGCTACGAGGAACAGAGTTCCGACAATGGCTCCCGATACACCCAGGACGTTTGTGTAGAAAATCGTCAGGAAGCTGGACGCCATGATAAAGAAGAAGTCGTTGCCTAAATCACCCATCATGTAGCCGATTTTGTCTTTCAGACCGAACGGCTTCAGGGTAATATTTGCAGGATTTTCAATTTTCATGCGATATAACCTTTCGTATTTAAGATGCGGATTGAATCAATCTGTAAGCCCGCCTTTTCCTGACTAGAGTTCTGGAGTCATCAGCAGCTCCGGCCAGGACGGCAGACGTAAAGCGGTAAAACGTGCGCATTAATGAAACTGCGGGATTACCCTTATTTCATAATTTTCTGAAGCTGAGAGTTGATGTAGTTGATCTTGCCTTCGAGCACTTTTGGATCCGGTGCCTGACCTCCAAAGCCAGTCATCATCGTGGCAAGATCCGAGAATTTCTTCGTTACAAACATGCCGAGCATAGCCGGTTTCATATTCATGTTGGCCAGGGAAGAAAGTCCGTTGGAAAGAACCAGCGTAGCTTCTTCGTTTTTGAGGATGTCGCCAAAGGTGTCTTCGAGGGAGTAGAAGTCCGGGTTGATGGTTACGGCTTCTACTTCATCCAGGTTCAGATCGTCGAACCAGTTGGTTACGCCGCCTGGGTTTTCATCCACGTAGATGTAGCTTTCTTCCGGTTCAGCCACTTTTTCAAAGACAGCACGGTCTGTCAGATTGCCGCACTGAACCGTGAAATGGTTTTCGCCGTCGTGCAGAGCAATGTCCTTGAACTCAACAACTTTCGCAGCAGGCAGAGAAGCTACTTCTTCGCCGTCGCGCAGCAGAACAACCGGAGCATTCTGGTTTGTGTAAACCTTGATATTGATGGTGTCTGTTGCACGGTTTCTGAAACGTTTGGAAGCGATGTGGATCATCGGTGTTTCAGACCAGTACGCCTGGTAAACAAAGTAGGAGTCTTTCTTGGTTTTGCGATCGAAGGTCATCAGACCTTTGTTGTTGCGGCCTTTTACTCCGCCTTCGTCACGGTTGTCCGCACCGAAGTCGAACATGTTCCAGATGTGAGTAGCCCACAGCCATGGACGCTCGTCGATCATTTTGGCCATGTGTTCGTGGTACAGAGCCTGATACTCTTCGGAGTAGTCGCCGCGGCAAGGCTTGTCGGAATGGAAGGAAATGTTGCCTTCGCAGCCGTATTCGGAAATACCGAGGGCACGTTCCGGGTAGTTTGCGTGGAATGTGTCGAACCAGCCGTCATTGTCTTCCACGGTTCCGCCGTACCAGCCGAAGTAATGGTTGTAGGAGAGGATATCCGTGAGCTGGTTGTGGTTGCTCGTCATAGGAAGCGGAGAAACCTGTGCCATTGTGGAAACACGGGTTTTATCCATTTCGTGAACGATGTCGTTCAGCTCGCAGAGGTGCTCGTAGAGACCTTCGTTTTCACCGCCGATGGTGATTTCGTTGGAAATGCCCCAGGTAACGATGGAAGGATGGTTGTAGTTCTGAACAATCAGCTCTCTCATCTGTTCTTTCGCGTTTTCGAAGGCGTTTTCGCCTGCGATTTCCGCGGAGATGAATGGAATTTCTGCCCATACGATCAGACCGAGTTCATCGCAGAGATCGTAGAATTCCTGAGCGTGCTGGTAGTGAGCCAGACGGATGGTGTTGGCGCCGAGTTCCTTGATCAGAAGCGCATCTTCCAGATGATCTTCGTAATCGAGTGCGTTGCCTTTGCTGGCACGGTCCTGGTGACGGCTCACGCCGCGCAGCGGAGTAAGAACACCGTTCAGGAAGAAGCCTTTCTGCGGATCTACGTGGAATTCACGGATACCGAGGCGGCCGGAAACTTCGTCAACCGTTTCGTTGTCTTCCATCACGCGGCATACAACGGTGTAGAGGTAAGGATCTTTTACGCCGTTCCAGAGGTGCGCGTTTTTCAGATCAAACTCGAAGGAAGTCGTTTCTTTCGCCGGTTTGGTCTGTGTTGCAGCAATGTTTCCTTCTTCGTCGTAGATGGTTACTTCTGCGCGGTTGATCTTTTTCGGATTCGTTACATAAGTGGTTACATTGACTTTTGCATCGTTGTTTTCGTTGAGGATTTTGGAATCCATTGCGAAGCCAGGTCCGCTCAGGTAATCCAGATCAAAGTGAGTGTCTTCCACAACGATCAGATCTACACCGCGGTAGAGGCCGCCGTAGAACGTGAAGTCCGCTGTCTGGGGGTAGATGTGATTTGCGGAGTTGTCCACTGCAGCGGTGATGATGTTGTCAGCACCGAGCTGCTTGTTGAGCAGATCTGTGATGTCGAAGCGGAAAGTGGAGTAGCCGCCTTCATGACGTCCGGCCTTCGTTCCGTTGACATAAATGTCTGCCGAGGAGTTTGCCCCTTTGAATTCGATGTAAACGCGGCTTCCCGGTTTCATTTCGAATGTCGGAACATCAATCGTGTAGTAGAAAGTTCCACGCTGATAATCCGAACCGCCGTCTGTTCCGTCATACTTGTTCCAAGTGTGAGGCAGATCTACCGAGTAAGCAGTTTCGGAAACTTCCACAAAATTTTTGGGAGCTTCTTTAGAGAACTGCCAGCCTTCGTTTAAGGTGAGGTAATTTCTCATGTTCTGTCCTTTCTGTACGTCTGTACTTGTTCTAAAAAGTTAAAGAGAAGTAAAGCTGAATGCTGCTGAGTGAAACAGCCTTGTAACCGCTTTTATTATTCCTGTTCATTAACTTTATGTTCACATTCTAAAAGTGCAAACGCTTTATCGAAATTGTTTAAATTGTGCCAAACATTGAATTTCTTGCGCCAGCTAAGGCGGGATTCCCACTGGATTTCCGTATTTGTCGACGTTTTGAATTTTAATTAGTTCTATTCGAGTTGTTTGATATCCGGATTGCACATCCAGGCCGCCGAAGTTGAACGGTGCTGGCCAGGGAAAGAAATGAAAGGGTTTGTCATTTTTGAAAAATGTGAACGTTTGTGCCGTTTTCTGGGGGTTATGTCCTTCCCAGAACGAACTGCATTTTGTGCCGATCGTTTCATTTTCCTGCGGTTCCGATTATAGTCGCTCCGTTTATAAAACTTAATTTATTTACATACTTTATTGTTGTTATGAGATTGTGAATTAAATTGTTTCAGATTGTGCTATCCCACCGTCAAACCATTTGAGTACAGAAAAAAACGGATCAAGGGAATTTTGCTGCGGGCATTCCTGGAGGGGATTCCCTTGTTTCCGTTTTGTCAACGAAGCCCCGGCTGCAGACCGGCTTTTGAAATCCTTCGAAAAAAGTCCAGTACCGCACCTGAAAAAATCCGTCTTCTGCAGGCGTGCAGAAGGCGGATTTGGCGTCTTTTCGCGAATTTTCGGGTTTGTGTTTCCTGTTGTGTATATTGCGGTTCCTGCGCACTTCCAAGCGTCTGCTGATATGGATTCCTGGCTTTTACAGTTTCCTGTTTCCCCTTTCATACAGGAGGCATTTTTTGCCATCGGACACAGCACCTCCCATTTTCTTCGAGAACTTATGATCGGAAAAAGGATATCCAGTCTCCTGAAGAAATGTCGCCGATTCCGTCTGGCTTTCCAGAATTCCCCTTTTGATCGGACATGCGTTCTGGGCCAAAAAAAGGAATACGAGCGTTGAATTTTATTTACTGTCTGCGGATTGGGATTGGATATCATCCGATCTCTTAAACAGTATTTTGAAATCCCGTTATTCGAATCGAACAAGTCCATTATTTTTTGTTCTATTGTTTCCCTGCTTACGACTGCCCGTTTACATGCTGCACAGGTCATCTTCCTTCTTTCGTCCTGCTTTCCACAAAGTCGGGCATGTGTCGAGCACATTGACTTTACGAAAAGAAAATGGCTCCGTTTGCTGATCTATATATAAGCAAAACGACTCGACTGCTTTTCCAAACAATTGAGCCGTTTCTGCAAGGTTGAACTATGTGAATCTCATGAGAAGTCCAGACCGGACTTCACTACGGAAATCGGTTTCTTTTTCCAGAACATTCGAATTGACATCCTGTCCGCTGTCTTTCCGCCTTCCGTTCTCTGACTTTCCAGTTCCGTCCCTTTGTGGAAAATCCGCAGCCGAAAATGGAAATTCGTTCGCGTTTTCCACTTGTAAAGACTTGCTCAAAACCTTGCATTTCTTGCTTCGAGCAGGCTTGCAAAAAGAGATTCTGCCCGTGAATGTCTACAATGAAAGCGAATCCGATGAATCAGTATTTTCTTGACATTCTCAGCTGTCTAGATCTCAGGAATCATTCATTTTTTCAGGGATTTTTCAGGCTGTACAGAACGTATATCGACGGCTTCTTTAGCTGTCTTTAATCTTCTGGCAGCTTTGTAAAACTCCGGATTCAGTTCTGGTCTTGCCAGAATAAAACTCTTCTGCAGCCCTTGCAGGAGAGCGGAAAGCGAGGAACAGTAAAAATGAAAGCAACAGAACAAATCAGAACTTTCCATAACGAAAACGGACCGGACATCACAACTGTCGATCAGCCGGTCATCGAATCCGAAGGACTTTTCTTTAAGGACGTTGACGGATCCGGCGAGCTCAAAGCCTTCTCCGACTGGCGTCTTGATCCGAAAACCCGTGCCAAAGCCCTCACCTATGCCATGAGCACTGAGGAAAAAATCGGCCAGATTTTCGTTACCAGCCGCAACCCGTACACGACCGAAGGGTACATGGGCCGTCCTGCCGGCGGTTCCGATGGGAAAAACCTCAGTGACGAAACCGGACTGCTCGATGAAAACATTCTCGAAAATGTATCCATTTTCGCCGGCTACCGTCTGCCAGGAACCACCGAGGCCGTACGTCAGGACAGAATGAGAAATTTCATCCTGCGTACGAACCCGACACCGGCACAGCTGACCGACTGGCTCAACCAGATGCAGAACAAGGCGGAAAACAACGAACACTTTATCCCGGTTCTGGTGACCACAAACTCCCGTAACGAAAACGGTAAAGTCGTATTCGGTATGAACGATTCCGTTGGTACGTTCCCGGCATGGCCTGGAACAATGGGTATTGCCGCTGCCGTACTTGGCACCGACAATACGGGCATCGCAAAAGAATTTGGCGAATCCATCCGCAAGGAATGGTACGCAGCCGGTCTGCGCAAAGGCTACATGTACATGGCTGACGTCGTTACCGATCCAAGATGGCAGCGTATTTACGGTACCTTTGGCGAAAATCCAGAACTGATCGAGTCCATCTTCGAAGAACTCGTACCTGCAGTTCAGGGATCCAAGGAAGGCGTTACCCAGGATGGCGTAGCGCTCACGATCAAGCACTGGCCAGGCGGCGGAGCTCGTGAAAACGGCTTCGACCCGCACTACAAAGAAGGTCAGTGGAACGTATACGCAACCGAAGGATCTCTCGAAAAGTACCACACAAAAGGATTTGGCCCAGCCATTCGCTACAACGCCGGCTCGATCATGCCTTACTACGCGAAGCCTTCTAAAGAGAAGAGCGCACCGCAGTACGGCAAGGACGGCAAGGAAATCCGCTGGATTCCTGTTGGCTTTGCGTTCAACGACTACATGATCAACGACCTGCTCAAAGATCAGCACGGCTTCAAAGGCTACATCAACTCCGACTCCGGTATCATCGACAACATGGGCTGGGGCGTAGAAGCTCTCGACCGTCCGGAACGTATTGCGCTGGCCATTAACAACGGCGTAGATATGATTTCCGAATCCTACGGCGTTTCCTACGCAAAAGAAGCGATGGAACGCGCGACAAACGGCTACTACGATACGCACCCGATCCCAGAAGGCTACACGATCGAACAGATCACTCTCGGTGAAGATGCACTGAACCGTGCCGTTGAAAAGACGCTCGAAGAAAAATTCGCGCTGGGCATGTTCGAAAACCCATACCGCGATCCGCAGGTATCCGAACAGGCCATCACCCACAGCAATGACTGGGACAAGGCGATGAACGTTCACCGTCAGTCTGTGGTTCTGCTCAAGAACACGAACAATACCCTTCCCGTTGTGGAAACCGAAGGCAAGCTGTTCTACATCGAAGGCTTCGACCAGACCGCTGAAGCCAGCGAAAAATGGACCGCAAGCCTGAGAGAAGAATTCGCTAAGGAAAACGTCACCCTTACGGATGACTATGCGAAAGCCGATTACGCGATTCTGATGGTTTCCCCGCAGTCCGGCAACTACTTCTCCGCAACCAAAGGTCTGCTCGAAATCGATCTTTGCGATGGCAAAGTTGTTGCTGACTTCAGCGAAGACGGCAAACCGCTCGAAACCACGCACGAAGAAACGACAGCTGCCGGCATCAACCTCATTCCGGCTGTTGCTGAAGCCGTTCATGCGCATGGCGGCAAAGTCATCGGCACGCTGAACATTTCCCTGCCCTGGATGCCGGGGAACCTCGAACCGTTCTGTGACGCTCTGCTCGCCGGATTCGATACATACACCAGCGCTTACCTCGATGTCATCTTCAACCGCTTCAGCCCGGTTGGCAAAATGCCGATCACGCTGCCGAAAAACGATGAAGTCATCGCAGTAAACAATGAAGGTGTCTGCATTTCCCACAACGACATCCCGGGTTATGCCAAAGACGAATTCATGCCGGAAGAACTCAAGGATGAAAACGGAAAAGCATACGCTTACCGTGATTCCGAAGGCAGCTACTACGAGTACGGATTCGGTCTGCGCTTCTAATTTCCTTTCTGCTTACGCGGCATACACGCTGTTTTGAGAATACCGGCTTTCCCTTCCAGACGGTCTGGAATCTCGATCGATCCTGTGCACGAGGAACAGCCCTTTAGCCGCTGACAAAACAAAGCACCAGATTTCCTTTCTCTGTCTCTGTTCAAGACTTTGCAGACCGGTTCTGCAGGTTGTGAATGGAAGACGGGACTGGATATCTGGTGCTTTTCTTTTTGATGAAATGAAAATTTCTGACTCTTTTGTTTTCTGGAAATGTGCAGATCGCTTTCCTCCGATTACAGGACAATTCTTAATCCTTTATTATCCATAAATGAACTGGCTTTATTTTTGATGGTTTATATCGGTATTCTTTTGTAAGAGAAAGCGCGCGGAATGGAGAAAGGATATTTTCATGAAATCGATTCAAAATTTTGTTTATTCGAGAGAGTACCGGCCAATGATTTATATTTCTGCGCATCCAGCAGATTTCCAGGCGCATTTTCAAAGCATCCGGCAAGATCTGTTTGATCTTACTCAATGTATTCTTTATTACGATCCAGATCCCGATCATCCCGAAGACCTTTCCCGTTTTGTCTCGGATCTTTCGCAGATGAATCTGATTATCCTGCCGATCACGCAGAAATTTTTACGTGAAGAAAGCTTTGCGCACGACTGGATTCTTCGGTTGATTGAAAAGCTGCACCTGCCCTTTCTTCCGATCTGTGCCGACCAGGACGTTTTTCCTTTTCTCCAGAAATATATTCCGGCTTTTCACGCCCTCGCCCGTTTTTGCGAAGATCCGAAAGAGCCGTCCTTTTTACAAAAGCTTCAGGACTATCTCAATACGCTTTTTCCTTCTTCCAGACAGATCCAGGATGTTCAGGCCGCTCTGTCTCAAAATCTGTGGATGCAAAATGTCGATACGGGCTGTTCCGATCCATTCAACGACTCCGGCGAAACTCTCTGCTATCGGTTTCCTGAGGCTGCCCGTTTCCTGTATTCAAAGTATTCGAACCTCCTTGCCAAAAGGACAGAAAGCCGCACCGCTGCACAGGAAACGATTCTATCTGATCCATTTCCGACCGCCTTTTTTTCGCTTCGTTTTCAGAAAAATCCGGGCTGGGAAATGCGGTGCTTCCCGTTTCTGAAACAGGACGCAATGCTCATCCCCGTCTGGCAGCTTACCCAGAAAAAGATGTTGGATGCAGATCCTTGCCGCATCTTTTGCCTGGAGGACTCTTTCGGTTTCCAGAACCAAAAGGAAAACGAAAGTCTCCATTTTCCTGTACTTAATCCGGCTGACCCCAAAAATCCCTTTACCGACAGCGCTCAGCAGCTTTACCGAACGGGTCTTGCCTGCATGAACGGAATTGGAAGACCGATCGACTATGAAAAAGGCATCGCCTGCCTTCAAAAAGCAGCTGAAATGAACCACACGAGTGCAATGGACGAAATGATTTTCCTTCATCTCTACGGAAAAGGCGTCCCGGCAAGTCTCAATGAGGCGATACAATGGGCCGAAAAACGAGTGGAGGTGCACCCCGACTATCCTTCCCATCTGCTTGCAGCCCGGCTTCGAACTGAAAAAGACCAGCTTCATGAAGCCGTTCTCCACGCACTGGATGCCCTCTCGTGTTTAGACTCCGCTAATCCGGATCCCCATTCCCGTTTTGTAGAAGATGATCCGGTCGTTCTGGAATGGAAGCAGAAGTCTTCCTGGCTTTTTCGTTTTATCGCCGAACTTTGCATGAGACAGAAGGATTTCTCCGTTTCGAAATATTACATCAATCAGTCGCTCGTACTGGATCAAGAAATCTTGAAGATCCGGGAGTCGAATGGGCAAAACAAGTCCATCTGGCCAGAGAATGCCGATTTGATCGTTCCAAATAACGAGGAAATGGATCGAATCCGGCAGCACTTGTGGGCGACATATCTCGCTTTAGGAGAAATTGCGCGCCAGAACGGCCGAAATCTGGAAGCCGAACGCAGCTATCGGCATGCGGATGAGCTTAGCGTCACTGTACTTGGACACGACAGTTCCTCTCTGGCTCTGTATCATTTTTCGTATGCTCAGGAATGTTTTGGCGACCTGTATTTTTACTGGGAGACGCTGTATGTCCAGCACCGTGAGGACATGCTGATCAAGGCGAAATCGTATTACGAGAACGCGCTTTCGAATTATCAGAGACTGCTCGAACATCGGATTTATCCCCGGTGCATGATGCTCCGTCGACTGCGTGCAGTTTTTCTTAAACTCAGCTGGATTTACAGGGACCAGGATCTTTTCATCGTGTCCGTGTATTTTGCGTACCGGGGGTTGCAGATGGCCAAATCCAATATGGAAGAATTTTGCAGTCTGAAAACCAGACAGGAATTTGCCTGTGCCTGTCTGCAGGCAGCCGAGGCCCAGGCGCTGTCTAAAAACTGGGATAAAGCCGAAGCGTATTATTCCAGGGCTTTGCGGATGTACGGCGAGCTTAAGGAAAACAGCCCCTCTTTGGATTTGCAGCGTTATGAAGCAGAAAGTCTCGCCGGACTGGGGGATGTCGTTTGAGCCCGCCAGAAAACAGAAGAAGCCATTGAACTGTACCAGAAGAGCTGCACGATTCTTCAGTCGCTTTATGGAGAAAACCGTACAGTGGAAGGCACCCGATCGCTCTGCATCCAGCTCGATCGTCTTGTCAAAGCGTGTTTGTCCTTGAACGATCTTGAACAGGCGCTGCGCATCAATCGGATTGCCCTGGATCAGGCGGAATGACTGAATCTGGGATCACAGATTTACGCGGACTGTTTTTTGTTTGACCGGATTACCTACCGGCAGGTCTGCATCGAAACCGATCTTCATCTGTATGAGCAGGCCGATGAACACGCCAGTCAGGCTCTCAGTCTCTTCGCGATGATGTATGACATCAATAAAACCTCCTTTCACTATTTTCAGGCCGGCAGGACATGGAATCTGCTCGCCAGAATTGCTCTTGAACAGGAGGAATATGCCGATGCGGAAGAGAACGCCTGGAACGCTCTGGTAATTTTGCTGGATGTTCGAAAGGAACTCGAATCCCAGGACCTGCTGTTCGATCTGGAGCAGTGTCTGAACGTTCTGAAAGTATGCGCCTGGCAGTCTGGAGACGGCTTTATGTACATAGTCTACAAAAACGGCATAGAGAAATTCAGACAGAAACGAATCGCACGAAAGAGAGATTCACTGGACTGAGCGATTCCGTCCGGCCAGCGTTTCTTCCCTGTTCCAGGCGGATTGCGCCCAGAATGCCGCTTCAAAAAAATCGAAAAACCGCCGCAAAAAAAGTTCTGCCCGTCGATTGCGAGGGACAGAACTTTTCTTCTGGTCTCAATTGTTCGGAATCAGTACAGAATGTCGTCTTCCGGCTTCCAGCGCGGAATTTCCACAAAGAAGCGGCTTCCCTTTCCCGGCTGGGAATCCAGACGAATCGTTCCGGAAAGCTTCTCGAGGGTATGTTTTACAATCGCCAGACCAAGACCGGTTCCCGTTTTCGATCGGGAAGGGTCGGCGGTAAAAAAGCGTTCAAAAATTCGATCCTGCAGACTTTCGTCAATGCCCGGCCCGTCATCGGCCACTTCGACCAGGGCGGTATTCGCGTCCAGTACGGATACGCAAACCTGAATATGCCCGTTTTCAAAGCCGTAGCGGATCGCGTTTTCCATCAGATTTTTCAGGATCCGTTCCAGATCTGTGCGGGTGGCGCAGACATCCACTGATGCACCGGTGCATTCG
The DNA here is from genome assembly GCF_020969955.1 of Allobaculum fili. Classification (NCBI taxonomy): domain Bacteria; kingdom Bacillati; phylum Bacillota; class Erysipelotrichia; order Erysipelotrichales; family Erysipelotrichaceae; genus Allobaculum; species Allobaculum fili. The sequence goes on from NZ_JAHDSX010000008.1 coordinate 42,247, forward strand.
ATCGTCATCGATTTCAGATCCGCTGCGCTTTTCAGATTTTCACTGATCTCTTTGGCCGCCCCATACAGATCGGATTTGGGATTGCCTTCTTTTCTTTCGTTTTCCAGCCGGGAAAGCGTAATGATGTCGCTGACCATTTCCGTCATACGACGGGATTCCTTAAGAATGTAGCCAAGGAATCTGGATTCGTCTTCCTTGCGGACCATGCCGCTGGCCAGAAGTTCTGCGCTTGAGGAAATCGTCTGCAGCGGCGTTTTGAGCTCATGCGTGACGTTGGCTGTAAACTCCTGACGGCGCATCGCTGCCTGCTGGCGGTCCGTAATATCCAGAGCGAGAACCATGGCGCCGATCACTTCCTGATTTTTCCAGATCGGCTGGGCTTCCAGCGAATAGATTTTTCCTTTTTTATGCCGAAGTTCCTTCAGGCTTTCTCCTGCCAGCGCGCACTGAATGAGCTGACGGAGCTGACGGCTGTGACCGTACAGATCAATACCGTCTTCCGTTTTCAGCCTTCCTTTCGGTTTGGCTTTCCCTTCGGCGGTCTGTTCTCCTGCCTGGGTGTACTGATCGTTTAAAGGATCAAGATTTTGAGCTGCTGCATACGCTACGTTTCCAGCCTTTGTTTTTTTTTCCTGCATGGGCAGAGCGAAAATCTCACGGGCTGCCTGATTGATCAGCGTTGCCCGTCCCGTTTTCCAGACCATGATCAGCCCTTCATCCATCGAATCGCTCAGCGCATCAAATTCCATCTGGCTTTCTTCGAGCGCGTCAATCTGCTCGGCAATTTGCCGGTTGTTTTCATCCAGACGTTCCAGAAGCGGACGAAGCTGTTCATACGGAATGTTTTCCAGCGGTTTCGCGGGATCGATGGCATTGATCGGGGTCACGATGTGCCGCGATAAAAGGCGAGCCAGAATATAGCTGAGAAGCAGCAGAAGTGGAATCAGAATCAGAACCGGCATGACCATCTGTCCAAAAAGCATGATCAGCGAGGAATGGGTCTGGGACAGCCGGAGAATTCTTCCGTTGGCCAGACGCATGGCTGCGTTGTACGTTTCCGTATTCGATGTCGAGGAGTGACGAATCGAAAATCCCTTGCCGCTTTCTCTGGCTTCGGCGATTTCTTCACGGTCCTTATGATTGCTCTCGTGGGCGATATTTAAGGAATCGTAGACGACTTCCCCGTCTGGATCGATCAGACACAGCCGCAGGTCGCCCTGGTTGAACAGCTCAAAATCTTCATCCAGAAGATCGATCTGTTCCTGCACGTCCGATCGGTTGAGTACCGAAGCGACCCGGGCGGTTTCGCTGTCGAGATTGCCGATCTGTTCGTCTACAAAGCCGCGATACATGATCCGTACCGAGATGAGAACCGCCAGAGAGAGCACGAGAAGACAGGCGCCGAAAATCGACTGAAAGATTTTGCGCGTCATGCGTCTTCCCTCATGCGATAGCCGATCCCGCGTACCGTTTCGATTCGATCGCCTTCCCAGAGCAGCTTGCTGCGAAGGGATCGAATGTGAACGTCCACCGTCCGCGTTTCGCCCGCAAAATCCGTTTTCCATACTTCATAAAGAAGATCGTCGCGGCTGAACGCTTTTCGCGGATGTTCCAGAAAAAGGGCGAGCAGATCAAATTCCTTGCGGGACAGCTCGAGTTCGATTTTCCTGTCTTCGCCTGGTTTTCCCTCCGCTTCCTTCTTTTCCAGCCACGCTTTATGACTCGAAGGATCGAGGCGGATATCCCCCAGCGCTAGAATCGAATTTTTCTTTTCGGCAGAACCCGCATTCTGACAGCGGCGCAGGACCGCTTTGATCCGGGCAACCATTTCCATCATTCCAAAGGGCTTGACCAGATAGTCGTCCGCTCCATATTCAAACGCTTTGACCTTGTCGCTTTCCCGCCCTTTGGCGGTCGTCATAATGACCGGAATCTGTGCGGTGTCCGGATTTTGGCGCAGCTGCTGCAAAATCGTCAGGCCATCGCTCTGCCATAACATGATGTCCAGCAGCACGAGATCCGGTTTTGTCTCGGCTTCGTTCATCGCCTGCCAGAACGCTGCGCCGTCTTCAAATCCCTCGGCGTCAAATCCGCAGGATTTCAGGGTGTAGATCAGAATATCTCGAATACTGGTTTCGTCTTCGACGCACCAAATACGGTTTTGTTCCATTTTTCCTCCTTTGCCCCGAAACAGGACGGGCTGTTCTGCATTCTTGCAGATCGAAAGCGTACAGATTTGCTTTGTATAAACACGGGTAGAGAGAAATCGCATTTGCGCGAATCCAGAACCGATCTATTTCTCAGTATAAAGCGTATGGTAAACGGCCATGGGCAGAGAGCCGTCCGGCTTTCCGTTGAGCGGGTTCATAACGTGCAAAAGCACTTTCCCAAAGGTGAGAAAGTGCAGAGAAACGGATCCAGTACGGCGTATTCTTTCAGATCCGATTCAGATATACGGTTTTATTCTTTGTGGAACCGGTTTATATGATTTCAGCGTTCGATGCGCACGAGGGCACAGGACGCCGGCGATGCGGAAGAAACCAGTCCAGCAGAATCTGCGCTCGCTCCGAGCTCCGGCTGACGATGCAGAGTATTCTGCCAGGCATCTTCATCGGCCAGACGCAGGGTACGCAGGGCGATCTGTTCGTAACACTCTGCAGCATCGAAGAACAGCCAGCTCGTTTCGGCATGTTCCTTATTTTTCTGTGCCCGCTGGAAATGGGCGCGCCGGCGTTCTTCGATATTGGACTGAATGGAAACCACTTCCTGCTGAACGCGCAAAATCGCTTCTTTCGCTTCAGGCGAAGTCTGCATACTCTTTTCCTGGCCGATCTGCAGCCGAAAGAGCGCTTCTTTACACAGTGTGGAGAGCGTATTGATATCTTCTTTCATCGATTCACTGAGGGCGTGATCGCCCAGAGAATCTTCTTTCATCGTACCGATCGCAATGCAGTTCATGGCAATCTGGTGCAGGTCTCTGGCGGAAAGCAGAATGCGCTGCAGCTGTTTCTGCTCGGATTCGTTCAGTGTCTGTAAATCGACGCCGCTGCAGTATTCCTTGACCTTGATGCAGTCGGCAAGAATTTTCGCACCCTTTTCGTGGAGCTTGCCGTTGTCTTTCGAATCGATCAGCACTTCCCGGGAAAGATCAATTAACGAGAGGCATTTGCCTTTCAGAACGTCGAGCTGGGCGAACAGAGCCTGAATCGCCGCATTCGGAATGGACTGCAGACGCGGATCGAGCAGAGCGGCGGAATGCTTTTTCTGGTGCTTGGCCGGATTGATCAGAATTTTGGAAAGTTCCACAAGCTGCTTTCGAAACGGAAACAGAATGGCCGTTACCGCCACGTTAAAGCCGGTATGGAACAGCGCAAGCGAAGACGAACTGACCCCGGCCATCATAAGCGACGGCTGGAACATGAAAAATACCACCGCGGCAGCGCCGACAATGAGTGCCCCGATCACGTTGAATTCGAGATGAATCATCGCGGCGCGCTTCGCGTTCGTATCGCCGGAAAGCGAAGAAAGCAGAGCGGTCACGCAGGTACCGATGTTCTGACCTAACGCGATAAATACGGCAGAACCCCAGTTGACCGCGCCGGCCATAGCCATCGTCTGCAAAATACCCATCGAAGCCGAAGAAGACTGAATGATGGCAGTAACGCCAACGCCGGCCAGAACGCCGAGCAGCGGATTCGATCCGAGCACTTCAAACACTTTGGTGAAAACCGGCGAATCGGCATAGGGCGTAATCGATCCGGACATCGACGAAAGCCCCAGAAACAAAATGCCAAAGCCGATCAGAATTTTGCTTCCGTCCTTAAGACGGCTCGATTTGACCGTCATAGAAAGAATGACACCGCTCATGAGCAGAATCGGGGCAATCATTTCCGGTTTGAGAAAGGAAGCCCACTCGCCCATCGAGACGATCCATCCGGTCATGGTCGTACCAATATTAGCGCCCATGATGACCGTGCACGCCTGGGTCAGCGACATCAGCGATGCGTTTACAAAACCGACGACCATAACCGTCGTTGCGGAAGAAGACTGAATGATGGCGGTCACGAGCGCGCCGGCCAGCAGACCCATCAGTGGATTTTTAGTCAGCGATTCGAGCAGGCGCCGGGTCTTGTCGCCCGCGGCTTTCTGCAGGCCTTCGCCCATCAGTTCCATTCCATACAGGAACATCCCCAGACCGCCCGCAAAGAGCAGCAGGGTCTTGATCATTTCTAAATTCATGAATTACACTCCTCGGTCCGCCCGCAGGGCGTCCTTATGACAAGGTAGCTTGCTTTGCGGCGCTCCTTTGTATACAGCACCGTCTGGTTTTTCCTTTTGCCGGCTCTGCGCGTTTTCGCGACAGAGGCGCTGAAGCCGGTCCTGCTTTTTTACGTTGCGATACAGAAGTTCAATGAGCAGAGCACAAAAGCCGATCACAGAAAAGACGACAAGCACGAAGATCATTTCTTTCACCTGGATCCCTCCTTGTACTCCCATAGTAAAAAATCCCCATTTTCGGCTCTATCTGCGTTTGGAAAAGCTTTTGTAAAATCTATGTAAACCCGTAAGCGTTGCGAAGCTGGTTTTTGGACAAAGAGAAAGCTGAGTCTTCCCTGCCTTTTGGCATAAAGAAAAAGACCTTTTCCGGAAATATGGATCCAGAAAAGGTCTTCGTGTTCTTATGGTTCGGTTTTGTATTTACAGGTCTGGTTTAAGGCTTACTTCTTGATTTCGTGGAATTTGTCAGCGGCTTTTTTGCAGAGGGCTTCGATTTCGTCGAATTTGCCTTCTTTGATCAGATCCGTTTTAACCATCCAGCTTCCGCCTACGCAGAAGATGCAGTCATCCTTGAGGTAGTCTTCCATGTTCTTTTCGTTGATTCCGCCAGACGGCATGAAACGCATCATGTTGAACGGAGCAGCGATGTTCTTGATCATTTTCAGACCGCCGGAAGCTTCAGCCGGGAAGAATTTTACTTCGCGCAGACCGAGTACGTAGCACTGCTGAATATCGGTCGGGGTGCAGGTTCCTGGGAGAACCGGTACGTTCTTTTCGATGCAGTATTTTACTACGTCTGCATCAAGCGCCGGGGATACGATGAACTGAGCACCAGCTTCGAGAGCTTCGTCAACCATAGCGGTTGTGAGAACGGTTCCGGCACCAACGAGCAGTTCCGGACATTCCTTGCGCATAACGGCAATGGAATCTTTAGCTGCTGCGGTACGGAAGGTTACTTCGGCAGCAGGCAGGCCGCCGGCCAGCAGAGTCTTGCCGAGGGGAGCGGCATCTTTTACATCTTCGAGTACGACAACAGGGATAATTCCGATCTGTTCAAATTTTTCAAACGTTGCATTCATATGGGTCACCTGATTCTTTCTTTATCCAACATCGACAGCCAGCATGGCAAATCACGCCTGCACCGGCTTCGAAAGCCTGTACTAAAAGCCTGTACTAATAGTACATCGTGAACGCGCATAACTTGCCTGATGTGATTGCCGGCTGTATTACGGGCATTGGCAATGTCTGTATTCTACTCATTTCCCTTTTGGAAATTCATCGCATTCTTTGCGTGATGCCTTGAAATTCTTGCGAGAGAAATCCGTGCCCCTTTCAGGCATTGAACGGCCCTTTTATTGTAAGTACCAGCAGACAGGGCAAAAAAACGCGCTTAAACGTACCCGTATGTATTGTTTTCCTCCTACGCAACGATTGCCGAATTTGTACAGACCGCTCGCTGCCGCGACAAAGGAAGGCAAAACGGGCCATGCGAAAATCGCGTCGATCCGTCAGAAGCCGCTTTGCAAAACGGATGATGTTTCGAATTTTTCCGTTTCCAGTGGACACGTTTTTCAAGAAAGCCTTTCCGAAACGCATTTCAAAAAGGCTTTCCAAACCGTTTTCTGCAGGATGCCCTCGCCGCTGCCGCTTGAAGCGATACACTCGCATCGAGAGATCTTATGTCTGAAGGTGCGGATCGTTTCAAGCGCAGCAAGGAATGCTGTACCCGATTTCGAATTACGAATTAAAGGAGTTCACTATGAAAAAATTTATGGATGAAGACTTCCTGCTGGAAACCCCGGAAGCCAGACATCTTTTCCATGACTTTGCCGAGCAGATGCCGGTTGTGGATTACCACTGCCACATCAATCCGCAGGAAATTTACGAAGACCGTCAGTTTGACAATATCGCTCAGGTATGGCTGGGCGGCGACCACTACAAATGGCGCCAGATGCGTTCCAACGGCATCGATGAAAAATTCATCACCGGCGACGCATCGGACTGGGAAAAATTCCTCGCCTACGCGAAAACTCTCGACAAGGCGATCGGCAATCCGCTCTACCACTGGTCTCACCTCGAACTTCAGCGCTTCTTTGGCTGCACAGGCGTACTGAGCGAAAAGACCGCGAAAGAGGTATGGGAGCTCTGCAACGAACAGCTCAAGAGCCCGGAAATGTCCGCACGCAACCTGATCAAGAAAGCGAACGTTACCCTGCTTTGCACGACCGACGATCCGATCGACGATCTCAAATGGCACAAGCTGATCAAGGAAGACGAAAGCTTTGACGTGCAGGTTCTTCCCGCCTGGAGACCGGACCGTGCCGTCAACATCAACAAGGATGACTTCAACAGCTACATCGATCAGCTAGCTGAAGTTTCCAAAATGGAAATCAAAACGTATGCCGATCTGAAAGAAGCGCTCTCCAAGCGTCTGGAATTCTTCGCTGCCAACGGCTGCTCCGTATCCGACCACGGTCTGGACTACGTAATGTATGCGCCGGCAAGTGAAGAAGAAGTGGAAGCGATCTTCGCGAAGAAACGAAACGGCGAAGCGCTCAGCACTCAGGAAGCGGATCAGTTCAAGACCGCTCTGGTTGCCGCTCTGGCCAAAGAATACAAAAACCGCGGCTGGGTGATGCAGCTGCACTACGGCTGCCTGCGCAACAACAACACCCCGATGTTTGAAAAGCTTGGCGCCGACACCGGTTACGACTGCATTTCCAACTACACCCCGGCCAGCCAGCTCACCAGTTTCCTCAACCATGTGGAATCCAACGGCGGCCTGCCCAAGACCATTCTTTACTCCCTCAATCCAGCCGATGATGAAATGATCGGCACCGTGATCGGCTGCTTCCAGAACAGCGATGCCATCGGCAAAATCCAGCAGGGTTCTGCATGGTGGTTCAACGACAACAAGAGCGGCATGATCAAGCAGATGACTGCCCTGGCCAACCTTGGTCTGCTTGGCAACTTCATCGGCATGCTCACCGACTCCCGCAGCTTCCTTTCCTACCCGCGTCATGAATACTTCCGCCGCATTCTTTGCAACCTCGTTGGCGGATGGGTAGAAAACGGCGAGTTCCCGGCAGACGATGATCTGCTTGCTCCGATCATCAAAGGCATCTCCTACAACAACACCCTTCGCTACTTCGGCTTCGATCTCGAACAGAAGTAATCAGAAGAAATCAAAGGGAGTTTTCGCTCCATCCAAACTGCAGACGGACTGAATCTCACCCCATATAAACGAAACGGCTCGCATTTTTGCGGGCCGTTTTTCTGTATTTTCCTGTTCTAATTGGTTCTGGACTTGCCGGTTTCTGCTTTTCCCCTTTCGCCTTTTCCAGTCTGCGGTTTGGTTCAAAGCTGTCTTTTAACTGTATTCGACAGTTTCCGCGTCTAAAACTGAAACGACGGAGGTTTCCTCTGGTTTGCCCTGTCCTGGGAGGTTCATGAATTCCTGTCCATGACTGTTTTCATAATACGTACGGACTTCTTCGGACAGCTGATCGGGAATCATAGCTTTTACCGCTTCTTCACTGCCGAGTTCCTGAGCCATCTCGTAATACCAGCACTTGAACTGAATCATGTTCATTTCCTGCTGAAGTTCAGCGATTTTCTCTTCCAGTACGCTTCTTCGCTTTTCAAAAAGCGCTTTGCGTTTTGCGAACGTTTTGCTTCCCTGTCCAGCCATCTCCATGAACGTCTGAATGTCCCGAATTTCCAGTCCGCTCGCTTTCAGGCACTGAATGACGCGAATCGATTCAATATTCTCTTCTGAAAATGAACGGATTCCATTGGTCTTTTACAGATTCGGAATCAGGTTTTGCCGGTCATAATAGTGCCGCGTGGAAATTGGTATCCCAAACATTGCGCTGACCTGTCCAATCGATGCTTCTGTCTTTTTCATTTTTCGAGTGCTTCCTCCTTGAGCTGAAGTCAGGTTCAGGGTATACCCTTTGCTCGTCATCATACAAGGAGGAACTTATGAACACAGTATCCAGTACTGAACTGACGCTTACCGAAGACTGGGACAAAGTCTTCCCAGAAAGCGATCGCGTAAACCATCATAAAGTCGTCTTTCCAAACCGTTACGGCATCCTTCTGGCTGCCGACGTCTATGAACCGAAGACGGCAGAGAGAAAACTGCCTGCCATTGCCATCAGCGGCCCATTTGGGGCGGTGAAAGAACAGGCCTCTGGACTGTACGCGCAGAAACTTGCCGAAATGGGCTATTGCACCCTGGCCTTTGATCCGTCCTTTACCAAAGAAAGCGGCGGCTTCCCGCGTCGTGTGGCTTCCCCGGATATCAATACGGAAGACTTCAGTACCGCCGTTGACTTCCTGTCCAATACCGACAAAGTCGATCCAGAAAGGATCGGCATTCTTGGCATTTGCGGATTTGGCGGTATGGCGTTAAATGCCGCCAGCAATGATCCCCATATCAAAGCTGCCGTAACGAGCACGATGTACAACATGTCCGAAAATATTTCGAAAGGCTACTTCGACACGGAAGATTCCAAAGAAGCACGCAACGCGAAACGTGCCGCGATCGCAAGACAGAGAACGATCGATTTTAAAAACCGTGACCAGAAACGCGGCGGCGGTGTCGTCAATCCCGTTCCCACAGATGCACCGCAGTTTATAAAGGATTATCACGACTACTACAAGACGCCGCGAGGCTATCACCCCCGTTCCGGCAACTGTACCGACGGCTGGAACGTGACCGGTACAGCTTCCTTTCTGAATATGCGGCTCAATACGTATATTGATGAAATTGAAGCCCCTGTCCTTCTGATCCATGGAGAAAAGGCGCATTCCCTGTCCTATTCCAAAGAAGCGTACTCGCATCTCAAAGGGGAGAACAAGGAGCTTCTGATTATTCCAGGCGCCTCCCATACCGATCTGTACGATCAGATGGCTATCATTCCGTTCGCGAAAATCGACGAATTTTATACGAACGCCTTCCGCTAGAGCGGATCGCCTTCGTTTATCCCTGCTCTTTTTAATATTTCTTAATCCGTATCTCGATTCCATAATCCGAATATCGCATCTCGCCTTTCTCTTTTTCTATATTCCCTATTCCATATTCCATATTCCGCATTCCGTATTCCGTATTCCGCACCCTGTATTTCCGCCGAATTTTCAAAATGGGAATGGAGAAATTCAAAGCCGGTCTTCTGAAGCCGTTTTGCTCACGAAGACCGGCTTTTCCTTTTTGCAAGAGAGGAAAGACATAATCAAAAAGCGGAAAGGAAACCAGCCGAAAACTGAATGTCCTGCGTAGTCCGTACTGTGAGCTGACTGGGCAGTTCTCTTTCGGGCAATAAAAAAGATGAATCCCTGTCTTTGCCCTGCAAAATAAAGCAGTAAGGATAGTTATTCATCACATTAGTACAGATTTTCAAATCGATCTATACTTGAAAAGGATTAAGTCAGTATATTGCACCCACGCCGGTATTATTTGGCTGTTTCGGCTTCCTGATCCAGTTTCTGAGTCTGGGTTTTCATGGCATCGAGGCGTTTGTAGCGATCGATCTGTTCTGCTCTCCATTTGGACGGCGACATGCCGAATTCTCTGTAAAACGCCCGATAGAAACTCGAATATTCTTCAAAGCCGCAGTCCACGGCTGCCTTATTCAGATCATCGCCGGCCATAACGGCTGCCGATGCCGCTTTCAGACGTTTTTTCAGAACATACTGATGGATGGTCGTTCCCATGGAAGAACGGAAAAGATGGGACAGATGGTACTTCGAAACAAAGAAACGCGAAGCCAGCGCATCGAGCGAAAGGTCATCGCCCAGATGATCGTCAATATAGGAAAGCAGTCCGGAAACGAGAACGTTCTGCCGATCGGGTTGAACCTGCGCGGTGAAGTCAAAGAAATAACGGCTCCACCACAGCAGCAGAATCTCAAGCGAGCAGTCCTGGATTTCGCGGGATCCAAACCCGAATCGAACCTGTTCTTCCAGAATGGCGCTGATCAGGCTGCAGAGGGTCGAGAAAATCGCGAACTCGAAATGCTTCACATAGTTTCTCGTACTGCGGCAGGCATCAAACAGTTTTTTGAAGTCATCGCTCTTGGTACAGAGCTCGTCGACATAGTCTTTGGAAAGCCATATGACAAAGCGCTCATAGGAAACGCTTGGATCAATGGCGTTTTCATGAACTAGTCCAGGCGGAATGAGCGCCGTATCGCCGTTGCGGCAGATGTATTCCTTGCCTGCGATATTCATTCGAACCTTGCCGGAGAGAAAAACGGTCAGTTCGAAAAAGTCGTGCTTATGCACTTCCACATGCGAAAGCGATTTATCGCTGTAGTAGTAAACCTCATAACGCGGTTTCTGCATCGTTTGCCTCTTAGAAAAGGGGGTAGATAGGTTTTTCTTCATACCCCAAGTATAAGTCCGACTTTATTTTGGGATCATTCCGTGCTCACGCAATTTTTGCAAAGTACAACTCAAATTTAGAAATACCCTGAAATAAACCGGATTCCTATAATAAACATCGTTAAACAGATGATAAATCTCAGCAATGAAAGCCCATTCCAGAAATTTCAGATTTCCCCGTTAAAAAGGTCTAGAAAAAAAATGGAATTGTATTTCTCATTGCCAGCAGAAAAACAGACAGCCGCTAAGGCTGCCAGGAGGATATACACATGGAAATGACACTTAGATGGTACGGACCTGGTCATGACACGGTTACCCTTGAACAGATCCGCCAGATCCCGGGCGTTACCGGCGTAATCACTACGCTCTACGACAAGAAACCTGGCGAAGTCTGGACACGCGAAGAAATCCGCGACCTGAAAAAAATCGTTGAAGATGCCGGTCTCAACCTGTCCGGTATCGAATCGGTAAACGTTGCCGACGAAATCAAATACGCTGGTCCAAACCGCGATCAGCTGATCGACAACTACATCGAAACGCTGAAGAACCTCGGTGAAGAAGGCATCCACCTCGTATGCTACAACTTCATGCCTGTGTTCGACTGGACACGTACAGAACTCGCTCGTAAAAGAGCAGACGGTTCAACGGTTCTCGCTTACACCCAGGAAGCTGTAGACAACCTGAACCCGGAAGAAATGTTTGAATCCGTAGCCGGCGACATGAACGGAACCGTTATGCCAGGCTGGGAACCAGAACGTATGGCAATCGTTAAGGATCTCTTCGAAAAATACAAAAACGTTGACGAAGAAACTCTGCGCGAAAACCTGATCTACTTCCTCAACCGCATCATGCCGGTATGCGATCAGTACAACATCGACATGGCGATTCATCCAGATGATCCGGCATGGCCAATCTTCGGTCTGCCCCGCATCATCACTTCCAAGGAAAACATCCTGAAAGTTATGAACGCTGTAGACAACCCGCACAACGGTGTAACCTTCTGCGCTGGTTCCTACGGAACTTCCCTGAAAAACGACCTGCCGGATATGATCCGCTCCCTCCCGGGACGCATCCACTTCGCGCACATAAGAAACCTGAAGTTCAACTCCGAGGATGATTTCGAAGAAGCTGCACATCTTTCCACAGACGGCAACTTCGACATGTACGAAATCGTAAAAGCCCTCCACGACATCGGCTTCGACGGACCGATCCGTCCGGACCACGGCCGCATGATCTGGGGCGAAATCGGCATGCCAGGCTACGGTCTGTATGACCGCGCGCTCGGTGCAACCTACATCAACGGCCTCTGGGAAGCGGTTGACAAATCCGAAGCCAGAGACCATGCGGATGTAAAAGGCGCCAACGCCGACGCTCTTGCAAAACTTTCCAAGTAAGTTTTCGCAGGACGCAAAGTGAACATCACCCCCATGGTGTTCCCGCTTGAAATTTGAACCGCCCGATCTGGATCCGCACAGGCCCCCGTCGAAACTTACTCGAACTGTACAGATAAGGATCCAGACAATAGAAACCGAACAAAAGCTTTGAAATGGTCACCTCGCCCAAACCGTCTGAGCGCTCGATCGATGCGCAGCAGCCATCAGAGGAACACGTTTTAAACCAGGAACAGAACCGGCCTTCCCCCAATTTGGGCAGCTTCTGAACCTGTCTCTTTGAAGGAAGCGATCGCGTATCGCTTCCTTCCTGCATTGCCATTTGCCGATAGCCGTTCCAGACCAGATCGTGATTTGTGTCTGGGAACGGTCTGCCGGCTTGGAAAGAAGGATTACCAATGAAACTTAATCTTGAAGGAATTCAGGACCGTAAAGCCTGGGAAGAAAAAGGCTACAACCTGCCTGAATTCAATATCACTGAAGTTCATGAAAACACCCGTAAAGAGCCGACCTGGATCCATTTCGGTGCCGGAAACCTGTTCAAGGCTTTCCACACCCGTCTGACTCAGGAACTGCTCAACCAGGGCAAAATGGACAAAGGCATTATTGCCGCTGAAGGTTTCGACTACGAAATCGTTGAAAAAATGAACTGGCCGCACGACAGCCTTTCTCTGGTCGTAACGCTGAAATCCGACGGAACCATCGACAAGGACGTTGTGGCTTCCGTTGCTGAATCCCTTGTTCTCGACGAAACAAACAAAGAACAGTTCGATCGTCTCAAGGAAATCTTCAAAGCGCCTTCCCTGCAGATGGCCAGCTTCACCATTACCGAAAAAGGCTACTCGCTCACCAATGCGAAAGGCGAAATCCTGCCGGCAATCGCTGCAGACTTCGAAAATGGCCCGGAAAAAGCCGCTTCCTACCTCGGTAAAGTTACTGCTCTGCTCTACGTTCGCTACCAGAACGGCAAACTCCCCCTGGCTATGGTTTCCATGGACAACTGCTCCCATAACGGCGACCGTCTGAAAGATGCCATCCTTGCCTACGCAAAAGCCTGGGTTAAAAACGGCAAAGCCGAACAGGGCTTTGTAGACTACCTCGAAAACCCGAACATGGTTTCCTTCCCCTGGACCATGATCGACAAAATCACTCCGCGTCCTGACGCTGGCGTAGAAAAAATGCTGGCTGCTGATGCCATCGAAGAACTCGAACCGGTTATCACATCCAAGAACACCTACGTTGCTCCGTTCACGAACGCGGAAGAAACCGAATACCTCGTAATCGAAGACTCCTTCCCGAACGGCCGTCCGGCTCTCGACGAAGGCGGAATCATCTACACCGACCGCGACACGGTTGAAAAAGTAGAAAAGATGAAGGTTACCACCTGTCTGAACCCGCTGCATACCGCTCTGGCTGTATACGGCTGCCTGCTTGGCTATGACAAGATCAGCGAAGAAATGAAAGACGAAGATCTGACCAAACTGATCTCCGGCATCGGCTACACCGAAGGTCTGCCTGTAGTTGTAAACCCAGGCGTACTCGATCCGAAAGAATTCATCGATACCGTAATCAACGTTCGTTTCCCGAACCCGTTCATGCCGGATACTCCGCAGCGTATCGCTACCGATACTTCGCAGAAACTGGCTGTTCGCTTCGGCGAAACCATCAAGTCCTACCTGCGTGAAAACCGCGACCTGAACGATCTGAACCTGATTCCGCTCGTACAGGCTGGATGGATTCGTTACCTGATGGGTCTCGATGACAACGGAAACGTCTTCGACCTTTCCCCGGATCCACTGATTTCTGAAGTGAAGCCGATCGCCGATCAGCTGAGCCTGGAAGAAGATCAGGATGTAGCGTCCATTATCGAACCGCTGCTCAAAAACGAAAAAATCTTTGGTCTGGATCTGACCGAAACCGTACTCGGCGACAAAGTCGTTGAATACGTAACCGCTCTGACCAACGGCAAAGGCGCAATCCGCAAAACCGTTCACGAAGCGGTAAACAAGTAAGTCCGTCAGGATTTTCTGGAACTATCCAGTTGTGATTCAGCATCGGGCAAGTCTGAATACCTTCTATTGTGTATACTCTAAGCAGACTTGCCCAGTCTGAATCGATTCCCGGCAATGATCCGGTCTGAAATGAGGTTTATAAACATGTCCAACAAAGATAAAGTTGTTACTTTTGGCGAACTGATGCTTCGTCTTGCTCCGGAAGGCTACCTGCGTTTCGTGCAGGCTGACCGTTTCGGAGCAACTTACGGCGGCGGTGAAGCCAATGTAGCTGTATCCCTGGCCAACTACGGTCATGATGCGCACTTCGTTACCAAACTCCCTGTTCACGAAATCGGACAGGCTGCAGTAAACTCTCTGCGCAAATACGGTGTAAACACCGAAGATATCGTTCGCGGCGGCGATCGCGTAGGTATCTACTTTCTTGAAAAAGGTGCTTCTCAGCGTCCTTCCAAAGTCATCTATGACCGTGCAAACTCCGCTATGGCGCTTGCTGATCCAGCTGACTTCAACTGGGATGAAATTCTCAAGGACGTTAAATGGTTCCATACGACAGGAATCACGCCTGCTCTTGGCGACAACGCAGCAGCCATCACCCTGGAAGCTGTTAAGAAATGCCAGGAAAAAGGCATTCCTGTATCCATCGACCTGAACTACCGCAACAAGCTCTGGACAAAAGCCAAAGCCAATGAAGTTATGTCCGAAATCTGCAAATACGTAAACGTATGCATTGCCAACGAAGAAGATGCAAAAGACGTTTTCGGCATTGAAGCAGAAAACACAGACATCACAAGCGGTGCTCTGAACCACGAAGGCTACATCGATGTAGCGAAAAAAATGAAAGACCAGTTCGGTTTCGACAAAGTTGCGATCACCCTGCGTGAGTCCATCAACGCCAACCGCAACCTCTGGTCTGCCATGCTCTTCGACGGCAAAACACAAACTCCTGTTTTCTCCAAGAAGTATGACCTGAACATCGTTGACCGCGTTGGCGGCGGCGACTCCTTCGGCGGCGGCCTCATCCATGCCCTGATGAGCGACTTCGACGATCAGAAGGCAATCGAATTCGCGGTAGCTGCTTCTGCCCTGAAGCACTCCATCGAAGGCGACTACAACCTTGTCAGCGAAGATGAAGTACTCAAACTCGCTGGCGGAGACGGTTCCGGACGCGTACAGCGCTAATTGCCCGAGCGCAGCGTAAATGGAAGTTTCCACCCTTTCTGTTTCTCATTTGTTAATTTCTCATTTTTCCTTTAATCATCTGCAAGATTTCAATTTAAACCGTCCGGTTTTGCCCGAACCGACGGCTTGCCCTGGACCAATCTGTCCAATCCTGGTCCGATTCGAAAGCTTACGAAATCTCTTGGATTGATTTTGAAAGCTTTCTTTGATCTCCTTTTACGAGGGACTTGTCTGACGGCCTGTTCCCTTTTATATAATTTTTCTCCAGGACTTCTTTCGTTTTGAGTGTGCGAAAGAAGTCCTTTTTGCCTTTGCCCTTCAAAGACGAAAACGGGCGTCCGACTTCTCGCTTTCCAATGAAAAAGCGTGCCGTCCGGCGCCTTTCTGTCTGTTCTTTTAAGGATTCAAATATGGATTCGGGATTCTGATCGAATGAGCTGTAGGTCTGCAGCAGCGATATTCGGGTGCTACTGCTCTTCATAGGCGGACCATTTACGAACGATCCAGCCGCTTTTCATTTCGCGCACCGTGTTGAACAAAGCCGTCTGCTCCCTCCATAAATCGAAATCGACGTGCAGACGGCCAAAATACCAGTGCATATAGGAGACGCTGCGCTGAATTTCATCGAGAAAAGTCGTCAGTTCCATCTCGTTTGGATTGACGCTTTTGATGCCAAGCGAGCGGATGGTAGACAGGTAATAAACGGATTGAGACGGTGCGGTATGCGTCAGGATATAATCGACGCAATTTTCGGCCTTTTTCAGATTTTGTCTTGCGTATTCGTATTCCGTCAGACTGGGCATTTCCTGCGGCCACCAGGAAACGCCTTCCTTTCGAAACGCCTGATCCATGGAATGACCGCCGCCAAAGACAAAAATCCTCACCCCTTCGATCTCATACATTTCGCTGCGCATCAAATGAAGAACGTTGTCTCGGAGGACGTGAACGTTTCCGTCATACCGCACTTGCGTCGGATAGTCATTGAGCTGATCAAAGTTTTCATGATTTCCATCGAGAAAAAGAACTGTATAGTTCTGACTGGCCAGATGATCGTAAAAGGCTTCTTCCCCTTCTCTGTCTTCAGCCCAGAAGCCGACGCCAAAATCGCCGCAGACAATCACAGTATCGCCATCGTGTAGAACCGGTTCAATCTGTTCTGTCCATTTGTTCTTTCGCCCATGCGTATCGCCCGTGACATAAATCATAAAAATCTCCACCCGCTGTTTTGTTTTATTCTGGATCGATCAGTCCAAAATGCAGAGCGGCTTTTTCAATGCCGTCGTCTTCGACCGCTGCGGTAACATAGTCGGCGATTTCTCGAATATGGGGTTCCGCATCGCCCATGGCCACACCGATTCCCGCGCTTTCAACCATTTCAAAATCGTTTTCACCGTCCCCAAACGCGATCGTCTCGGACGGATCAATGTGCATTTGGCGCAGATACTCAAGAATGCCGGCTTTCTTTCCGCCTTCTTTCGAAACGATATCCATCGCGTAGTCATTCCAGCGCGTCAGCATGCAGTCCGGCAGTTTAGCGCGCATTTCGTTTTCCATTTCCTTTGGAATAAACGCGATTGCGAGATAAATCGGATTGCCTGTGTATTCGAGGACTTCCGGAACCGGCGTGGAAATCGCCTTTTGCGCAAAGCGGACGTGATCGTTGACGAAACTGATGTAAATCCTCTCTTTTTCCACGAGAACCATCGGAATTTCCTTCGCGTTAAAAAGCTTCAGAATCTTCTCCCTGCTTTCGCCTGTAATGGGATGTTCAAAAAGAACCTGCTTGCCGGCATCGAGAATCAGCTGCCCATTCAGCAGGATGTAGGCATCAAATTTCATATTTCCGATTTTCAGTGCTTCGTATTCGACCATCGAACGGCCCGAAGCAATGACGCAGTGAATGCCCTTTTCCTTCATTTTTTCTACCGTGTCCCTGGCAGACTGCGGTACATCATGAAGCTCGTGCGAAAGCAGTGTTCCATCAATATCAAAAAAAGCGGCTTTTATCATACATAACTCCTTTATCTTTCGGATTTTCCTGCACGGTTTTCCAGAATATCTGAGGCAGGATCTGTCCGAGAAAACGTGCTGATTGTATTGGAACGAACGTTTGTCCTTTCCTAAAAAAGCAGGTGAAAAATTCTGCCGCCATAAAGACGAAAAGAAAACCTGGAATTGTCTTCCAGTTCAAAGCAGAACGGCAAAACGGCTCGGCTTTTTCTGTATTCCGTTTTGCAGTTCCTTTTCTGTTCCTTCTTTTATTTCTTTCCTTTTATTTCTTTCTTATTTCTTTCGCTTATTGCGTAAAGACGCTTTATATTCGGCCAGTGCCTTTTCGTACGGATTGAGCTCTCTTGCCGGACGGGATTCCGGTTTTGTATTGCCGCAGGATGGACCCGGCTTTCTTTGGGCTCTTCCTCCGTTAGCGTTTCCGGCTTTTTCCGGCTTCTTTGCAGCTTTTGGATCTTTCTGAAGCAGTACGAGCGATTCAATGTGACTGGTATTTGGGAACATGTCCACCAGCTCAACCGTTTTGGATGTGTAGCCGTTCTGTCTGAAGAAGACCAGATCCCGGACGAGCGTTTTTGGATCGCAGGAAATGTAGAGAATCTTTTCCGGATTCAGA
This sequence comes from Allobaculum fili, assembly GCF_020969955.1. NCBI lineage: Bacteria > Bacillati > Bacillota > Erysipelotrichia > Erysipelotrichales > Erysipelotrichaceae > Allobaculum > Allobaculum fili. Next base: position 60,123 of record NZ_JAHDSX010000008.1, read on the forward strand.
CGGGATGCCGCCTGGATAAAGTCTCTGGTCGTACCGGCACGAGGCGGGTCAAGAATGATCACATCGTAATGGGTATGATTGCGGACAGCTTCCTGCATGTAGCGGGTGGAATCCATGGCCAGGAAGCGAATGTTTTCGATTTCGTTGGAATGGGCGTTCAGACGCGCGTTTTCGACCGCGTCCTTATTGAGTTCAACGCCAGTAACTTCCTTTGCGTCTTCCGCCATGACCAGACCGATCGTTCCGACGCCGCAGTACGTATCGAGAACGGTATCCGTTTTCTTCAGCTGCAGCATGCTGCGGGCCTTGGTGTACAGTTCCTGACACTGGTCATGGTTGATCTGATAAAACGAAGACGGTCCAAACGTAATTTGCAGACCACAGAGAATATCGGTAATCGTTCCAGTTCCGTAAAGAATCAGGGTTTCGTTTTGCAGGACGATGGACGTATCGCGCGGATTGACGTTTTGCAAAATCGTTTTGATCTGCGGGAATTTTTCACGAAGGGCCCGGACCATATTTTTGCGCGACGGGAATTCCTTGCGCGACGTAACGAAAACGACCATGACCTGATCGGTTTCCTGTGCGTAGCGAATCAGCACATGCCGGAGCAGACCGGTTCCGGTTTTTGGCGAATACAGTTCGATTTTCATCGAATCGACCAGCTTGGTAATTTCATCGAGAATGTCGTTTACCAGCTTTGGCTGCATCGCACATCCGGAAGTGCGGATGACGCGATGGGATTTTGGCGCATACAGGCCGGAATACACTTTCTTATTTTTATCCTTGGCAAAGCCGTAAATGACTTTGTTTCGGTAGTACATCGAAGTTTCGGCCATGATCGGCGGCATGGCCGTCATTTTCAGCCGTGCCTGATCAAGCAGATCCTGTACCTGCTCCTGCTTGAGCTTAGCCTGCTTTTCATATTGAACGTGCAGCAGTTCGCAGCCGCCGCACTGTTTGGAAACGGGACATTTAAACATTGGATATTCATCCTTTCCAGATTTGAATCGTTTCTGTCCTGAAGCATAGAAAAAACTGGATGGTCCGAAAAAATGGATGGAGGAATACTAGGCAAGATTCCTTCCGTTTTCGCCATGCAGTTTGGGGGGATTTCCCCGTTTCTGGGGTTCAGACGATTTTATTTTGACATAGATGCAGAAAATCGAATTCATTTAGCCCTTTTCTCTGCCGTAACCCGGTCGGAAGACGAGGATGAAACGGTGATCCGACTTTCAATGGCAGGCATTCGTCCGCGTTCTGCCCGGTTTTCGAGTCAAAACTGTGCACAGAAAGCGATTTAGATCTCGTACTGAATGAGCTCTCTTTTGATCGCACGTTTGGCAAGAAAAAGAACAATTTCCGCCCGGCAATTTACCCGTAATTGCCCATTTTGTGACCTATAATGAAAAGAGCGTAAAGGAGGTGATGCCCCATGACAAATGATGATCCGGCCCCTGTTCCTGTCACGACAAATTCAGGGGCAGAACCTCAGGTCTTTTTCCATCTGTTCAACGATCGATAAATCCGATCCTTCCTTTTTTCTCTGAAAAATCGCGCATTTTTACGGTCCGGCTGCCGTTATAATTTTTGAGCCGTCTGGTCTTTTTCCAGCTTTTCGCAAAACGTTTTTCCAGAGGAAAATGAGAATTTTTAATCTTTGCAGCCACGGAAATACTTCGTTTCCAGGCAAAATTCCTTTGCGGTATTTCGCCGTGTCTGCTTTTCTTTCCAGATGGATTCTAAACCGACTGACCATTTTGTATTCCCCATGGACCTTCTGCCCCAAGGAGGTTTTTATGAGCGAAAACGAACGCGTGACGACGACAGAGCCTGCCGTGCGTCCCGATTACGACGTTGAAATCGTGCAGCTGATGGACCAGAATCTCTCTCCCAAAGCGCTGCACTACAAGCTGGAAGAATTCCATGCCAGCGACATCGCCGATGCCTTCAGTCATCTCGACGATACGCGCAAGGAAAAGCTCTTCCGTCTTCTCGATGTCGAGCGTCTGGCTGAAGTCATTCCGTATCTGGAAGAAGACGAACAGGCCGACTATCTTTCGGCAATCAACATCCGTAAGGCGATCGCCATCCTTTCCAAAATGGAACCCCAGGATGCTGGCGTAGTCCTGCGCAATATGAACCGCACTCGCCGGGATGTCATTTTTGAACTGCTCAATCCAGAACTGCGCAGCAAGCTGGCCCGTATCGCCGCCTATGGCGAAGATGAGATCGGTTCGAAAATGAGTACGGATTTCATTAAGATCCGTAAAAATTCCGATGTAAAAGCCGCGATGCGCTCCCTGCGCGATCAGGCCCGCATCAGCAATACCGATAACCTTTCGATTCTTTACGTCGTGGACGAAAACAATGTCTACTACGGCGCCATCCACATTCAGGATCTGTTTGCGGCCGGTGCGGACACACCGCTTGAGGACATCATCGAAGTCAACTTCCCGATTGTCTACGCGTCGGAAACGATCGACTCGATCATGGACGATCTGAAAGACTACGAAGAAGACTCGATCCCGATTCTCAACAACGACAACCAGATCGAAGGCATCATTACCCGTCAGGATCTTCTTGAGCTGGCCGAAAAGGAAAACTCCGAAGACTACGCCAAGCTGGCCGGTCTTTCTGCTGAAGAAGATCTTGAAGAAACTCTGTTTGAATCTCTGAAAAAGCGTACCCCCTGGCTGCTTCTGCTGCTGGCACTTTCCCTTGGCGTTTCCGCTGTGATTTCCATGTTCGAATCCGTTGTTGCGGCATTGACGATTGCGGTCGTCTTCCAGTCGCTGATTCTTGACATGGCCGGAAACGTCGGTACCCAGTCGCTGGCCGTCTCCATTCGCGTTCTGGCCGATCCGGATCTGAAAAGAAAGCAGAAGCTCTTTCTGGTCTGGAAAGAAATGCGTACCGGTTTTGTGAACGGCGTCATCATCGGCGCCGGCTCTGCACTGGTTCTTGGCATTTTCATTCACCTGTCCGCCGGGTACGGCTGGATGGAATCGTATGCGATTTCCGGCTGCATTGCGGTTGCGATGATCGTCAGTATGGTCATTTCCTCGTTTACGGGTACGGCCGTCCCGATTCTTTTCCAGCATTTCGGCATTGACCCGGCTGCCGCGTCCGGTCCGTTAATTACGACATTAAACGACCTGATCGGCGCCACCACGTACTATTCCATGGTCTGGATCTTCCTGATTCAGATGCTGCACATTTAAAGGAGGGCGAGAAGTATGGAAGAAAACAAAGCCGCATCCGTACAGGAAACATCCGCCGAAGAAGTCGTTCATTCCCGCCCGCGCTACGAGCAGAAAATTCTGGAAATTATCCGGACCGTCAACTCGCCCAAGCTGCTTCGCGACAAGCTCGACGATTACCACGCCAACGATATCGCCGAAGCCTTCTCCGAACTGACTCAGTTTGAACGCGAAAAGCTCTATCGCATGCTCGGAACGGAACGTCTGACCGAAATTCTCGAATACATGGATGAAGACGATTCCGCTAAGTTCCTGAGCGAAATGAACATCCGCAAGACGATCGCCATCATCAACGAAATGGAGACGGACAAAGCGGCGGATCTGCTTAAGGAAATCGATAAGGAAAAACGCGAAATCATTCTCGAACTGCTCGAACCGGAAGTCCGCAAAAAGATTTCGGTCATATTCTCCTACGATGAAGACGAAATCGGTTCGCGCATGACGACCAACTACATCGAGGTCGACAAGGCCCTGACCGTAAAGCAGGCCACGCGCGAAGTCATCAATCAGGCAAAGGAAAACGACAACATCACAACGATTTACGTTCGCGATGAAAACGGCATGTACTACGGTGCCATTTCCCTGAAGGATCTGATCATTTCCCGTGCGGATCTCCCGCTCGATGAAATCATTGCGACCAGCTATCCGTACGTTTACGCCGGCGAACCGATCGACCGGGTCGTCGAAGAACTGAAAGACTATAACGAAGACTCCATTCCAGTCCTAAACAACGACAACCTGCTTCTTGGTGTCATCACCTCGCAGGACCTGCTCGAAGTCATGGATGAGGAAATGGGCGAAGACTACGCCAAACTCGCCGGTCTGGCCGCTGAAGAAGACCTGGAAGAATCTCTGTTCCAGTCGCTGAAAAAGCGTCTTCCCTGGCTGCTCATCCTGCTGTTTTTAGGCCTTTGCGTTTCGACGGTTGTTTCGATGTTTGAAACCGTCGTCGCCCAGCTGACAATCGTCATGGCGTTCCAGTCTCTGATTCTCGGCATGGCCGGTAACGTCGGTACCCAGTCGCTGGCCGTTACCATCCGCGTCCTGATGGACGATACGCTCGAGCGCAAGCAGAAGCTTTACCTGATCTGGAAAGAAGTCCGGGTCGGCGCCATGAACGGTCTGATTATCGGTACGTGCGCCTTCCTTCTGCTCGGTCTGTACGTTCACTTTGCGAAGAGCTATGCCTGGGGCCCTGCCTACGCGATTTCTCTTTGCATCGGCCTCTCCCTCTGGCTGGCGATGATCATCTCTTCGCTGACCGGTACGACGATCCCGATCTTCTTCAAGAAAATCGGCATTGACCCGGCCGTAGCCAGCGGACCGCTGATCACAACCGTCAACGATATGGTCGGCGTAGTCACCTACTATGGTCTGGCCTGGATTTTCCTGATCAATCTCCTGCACATGTAATTCAATACATGCAGGTATGCCTGGGATACAGGATCTATCCAGTCCTCACACGATTTATTTTCAGATAAAACAAACCCGGTCAGAAGCGACGCCTCCTTCCACGAGGATCCGCTGCTTCTGATCGGGTTTTTATCGTTTTTATGAAAATTGAGAAAGTGGGTCATCCCGGTTTTACCAGACGTAGCCTGGTTCCGGGTTATTGTTCATGGCATTCCACAGCTCATCGGCTGTAAATACTTTTTTGCCGCCAAACGCGCTGTCCTGATATTTTCCATACGGATCAATGCAGTAGTAATGCGTCGCGTTTCCCTGTTCATCAAAGTCTGCACCGTATAAAACGAGTTCATGGACGGTTTCGACGCTTTCTCCATACGCCAGATGCGGGTTGATGGAAACAAAGACTGGATCGCCGGAGCGCAGATCTGCCACAGCTCGAGCGAAGAACTGCTCTTTCATCTGGTCTGTGCCCGCATTGCGCGTCCAGAGGAGCGCACGATAGCCGGGCTCCGTGTCATTTTCCGGTGCTTTTCCAAAAATGTATTTGGATGCTTCTCTTGCCAGATCCGCATATTCGGTACCGGAAACCGGACTCGTATTCAGACCGGCTGCCAGCGTACTCTGGCTGACATTGATACCGTGATACGCCAGGACCATTTGGAGGCAGGCAACCGCACAGTAATAATTCGTTTCCTGAACGAACTGCGGGACGGCCAGCCGGATCGAATCGGCGGAGGCAGGCTGTTCTCTAACGTCAGGAGTAACGATCGGGCTTTCCATATCGCTTGGCTCGTTTTCATCCGATCCGATACTTTCCGTTTTCGAATTCGATTCCCTGTCGGACGCATTTTTGGATTCCGTGTTTGAAGCCGTCTTAGATTCCGTACTGGATGCGTCTCTCGATGTCGTTTTGTCGATCTGTTCTTCGGTTTTCTTCTGGTCTGACGATTTTGAATCGTCCGTTCTGGCAGAAGGCGACGTGCAGCCGGTCATCATCACGGCACTCAGCAGAAATAAAATGATTTTCTTTCTGTTCTTCTTCATAGCGGTTCCTGTTTTCCTGAAAACAGTATACCGGGGTGCGTCTATAAACTGAAACAGTCATTTCGATTTTATGTATGGAAGTTAAATCTTTTTTGTCTATTCGTACGATTTTCCGACCATAGTCATTTTCTGTGATCTCCAGCATTATAAAAGACCGAAAGCGCGGCTGCACTGGGGCTTTCGGTCTGGTTTTTGATTCAGCAGAGATTCATGCTCCAATGCGGGAGGTTCTTTCCAGAAGAGCATTTCTCTGTTTTCATCAAAAACTGTATTTTGATTTAGTGTTTCTTCATCGCGACAACCGCAAAGGCCAGGACGGCTGCGCTGACGCCAAAGGCGGCCGCATAGTCGAATACGTCGTTTCCTACACCGGTGTGAACGCTGTTTTTCGAAGCGTTCGCACTCGATTTTGGATCACGCTGGCTGGAATCGCTGCTTTGCGAAGTCGATTTGGAAGAAGAAGACGATGTGCTGGACTTATCTTCTGTAGGGGACTTGCTGTCGGACGTGTCCTTTTTGGAATCCTCGGAGCTCTGAGAAGAGGAGTGGCTACTGTCCTCACTGTCCTCGATGTCGTTATTCGGTGTGTGCAGCGTTTCGGCATTCGTAACGACGAAACCGTTCTGGGCATCGCCGGCGATTTCGACTTCATACAGGACGCCTTCGAGCAGAACCTGCGGATGATCCGCTTTTTCTTTCGGTTCTTCTCCGGCTTCCTGAACGGTATAGACGTACGCGTTGCCGTTTTCATAGACCGCATCCAGATTTTCGAACGTGCCTTTCCAGCCGTTCTTATCGTTCAGAGTCAGCGTATTGAACTGAAGCACGCCATCCCTCAAAAGTTCGATGTTGACTTCTGCTGTTTCGTTCCCTTCCATTGTTTTTCTACAGGAATCGAAACTGTATCTCTTTTTGGCTGGTTGACTGGTTTGGCTACGTTGACAAAACTCGACAGCGGCTTAACGGCATGACCCTCCTCCTGGCAGCTGCACTGTAGTAAGCGTCCGTTTCCTGCGGCGAGTTGAAGATCAGCAGACGATCCAGATGCGGTACGTAATCGAGAACTTATATCCGTGTTCGGTTCGTACTGCGTATTGGCCAGATTGTTTTCTTCACTGAGCGAGTAGCGAAGAACGACCGTTTCATCCGGGTTTTCCAGTGCATTGTATTCTTCGCTCAGTTTGGTCTGAACTTTTTCGTATTCCTCGTGATCGCCTTGGTACATTCCAGCCTCAGGCAGTTCCTAAAGGCAGTCGGGATATTTCAGATATCGAGGACAAAATACTCCGTATGTATGGCCAGGGCATGTCGCAGCGCGACATCTCCGACATCATCCAGGATATCTATGGCTTCCCGGTCTCTGCGG
>NZ_JAHDSX010000080.1:0-4461 GCF_020969955.1 Allobaculum fili
CAATAGATTTTTAGAAAAAAGTGAAAAAACTCGAATCATTCGAGATTTGACTTGAAGAGTAGAAAAAAGACCACATCACTGCTTAACGCTGATGTGGTCTGAGAAATCTTAACTTAATGACATTGATATCCGCCCAAAAAAAATCAAAAATTGTATTCCGTAATTTAGATAAAATTGATACAATTCAGATAAGAAATCCTACACGGAGGATAATCACTATGAGGTATAGGAAGTATCTGAGGTCAGCCCTCTAGCCATAACAAAGCATAATAGACAGTCGTTGGCTATGAGGGAATCAGCTTTTCTGACTGTTCATTTTTTCAGATGTAGTAGCCCTAATTAGAGGCGATTATAAGATAGCTTAGCGTTCGGTATTCAAACAGTTTTTCTGTGCCTAGGCTATCACCATCTGAATCAATCAAAATAAAGGAGAATAATATGCAGAAATGGCTAAAGGCGTTAATAGCGATGATCTGCGCTATTTGTGTAGGTTTTAATTTTATGTCTATAAGCGCGAACGAGATCGACACAAATAAGACAAGCGGAACAGATACGCCTCAAGTTGAAGTATATGACGGATTTGGGAATCTCGTTTACGAATGCGATACACTCGACGAAGCCGAAGCTTTTATAAACGGCGAAACTGCACACTCGATCGACAACAATGGTATTCAAGGAGCAAGATCAGTTGGTGAATTTTTGAAGTTATGTAAATTTGGGGGTAAAAAACTCTCAGCAGCTGGCGCTATAATAACAACGATAGCCGTTATTTATAAAACAGTACAATACGCCCAAGGCGAGGCAGATTTTATTGATATCATTGATCAAATTGTTCCTGCTTCAACCATTATTGAATTATTTAACTCTGGAAGATCAGGATACCTATACGGAACAAGTGCTCCTAACCCATATCCACCTCATTCATACCAAGGCGCAACATGGATTAGAAGCAACACATATTACGTCATTGAATAGTAACAAGATTGGTAAAAAGATGGAATTTTTAACTCAGACGGCTTTTATGTTTGCTATTCTTGGCTATATATACAGTATTAAAGATCGGAAGAATAAGATGATCAGGGTGTCATTTGTACTTTCTCTGATTTGTCTTTCTACTTACATAGTGGCTTATCTTTATCTGTTTTTTATAGGAAAGTTGAATTGGATCAAAGCAATCGCTCTATTATCTGTGATATGTTGCTCTTTGATATCGATTAGACACTACATTTGTCTAGGTTAGTTTGAAAGATCCTACCTGATTATTTATACGAATCTAAACGTTTCTTTAGGAAAAGATTGTCTATATATCTAAACATGAGCATAGTATATCAAATCCACTCTACAAAAATAGCCCAGCAGGCAGTTGGTTCATCCTAAACCACCAGCCTGCTGGCTTTTCTGTTTATCCGAGTTTTCGATTCACAATAGCCTGAATAGCATTGTAGTCATATCCGGCTTTGGTCAGTCGGTTTTTCCGATCAGCTCCATTACCCCACTTACCCTGGGTGACCTCATTGGCAATCGTCTCATTCGACTTTTTGCTGCCTCCCAGCTCCTGGTTGACCAGAGTCTGGATAGCATTGGGATCATACCCAGCCGTCTTAAGGCGGTTGATCCGATCCTGTCCGTTACCCCACTTGCCATTAATAACTTCCTGGGCGATCACGTTGTTAGACTTCTTCGCAGGAGCGACAGATGTGGCTTTCTGGCCAAGAAGAGAATTCACCTTCGCCTGAACGGCATTGTAATCATATCCGGCTGCGGTCAGTCTGTTCTTTCGATCATCCCCATTGCCCCATTTTCCGTTGATGACTTCTTTGGCAATTTCATCAACGGATTTTTTGCCGGTGGGCTTGGCAGTTGTTGTACCATTGACCTGCTTAACCAGCTCCGGAAATTTGCTCTTGAGATATGGTCCTGGACAATTGGTCGCCGCAAACATGTCATGGCAGGTCAGAGTTCCACTAGCATTCCCTGTCCAGGTAAGGCTGATGCCATACCTCTGGCAGATATCCCTGCAGAGATTGACGAGAGAATTGAAGGCAGCAGCGGAAACTGGCCAGTTTCCACCTGCGGAAGAATTGGCTACCTCGATTGTGATGGCCTGATTATCATTTTCCCAGGAACTGGACGTCCAGGCTCTGAACTCTTCCGGAACGCCGCCCCAGATGGTACCGTCGGTGCCAATGTAGTAGTTGGCAGAAGCCTGTCTATCTCCAGAGAAATGATAGTAGGCACAGTCTTTGGCCGACATATTACCAGCCATATGGTGTGGCGTGATCTTTTTGATTTTCGAGGTACGGGCATTGGCTTTAGCGTAGATCGGTGTCGATCCACTAATCAGTTTTGAATAGGTCATATTATTTCTCCTCCTTGATGGCACTTCCTCTAGCAAAGACCAGATCGTCAATTCGTCTTGCGCAGTCCAGCATCTGCTTGGAATGGTTACCTTCTACGTTGTGTTTGAGAAGGTTGCTGGTGGATTCAAGCAGCAGGTGATTCACGTCCTGCTGCAACAGAAAACTGTGATGGTCTCTGTCCAGTTTTTCCTGGTGCTCGGCCAGCTCATCTTTGAGAGTTCGAATCTCATCTTCCAGGACTCTCACTCGTTCTTTGAGCTTCGAGAATGGCTTAAAAGCCAAAGACAAAAGCGCTGCCAGCGATGACAGCGCTCCTGCTAAAGCTCCAAGCCAGACAATGCTTGTTTCCAGTTCAGGCATTCTCCACCTCCGGAAGACCGGCTACAGAGGTCAGAAGGCTGACCAGACCAGCCAGTGCGGAGGCAGAAAGGACGACAAGAAAGTCGACCTCGGTAATCAGAGCGGAAGCTCCAATAACGCCAACAGCCGTCTGCGATACAGTTTTAATGGCGCGGACGGCTGCTGCTTTGATCCAGATTTTCGTTTTGTTACTCATTGAAACATCTCCTTTCATGCTTGCTTCTCCCAAGCGGTTGGAAGATCCGTTGGACTGAACGCTGTATCTTCAAGTGCCTTATAGATAGATCCATCCGTGAAAGTCATGAACTCTCCAGATTTGTACAGATCATGAGCTCCGCTAGGCGTAGACCAGGGATAGGCATGATCCTTGTCTTTGCCATGGTACGGTTTCCAGATGGTTGCGACAGACTGATCCCAGTCGGGATGAATGCTTCCGTCATAGTCGACAAGACATTCAAAAGGCTGGTCAGATTCCCGATCCCGGAAGATCTCACCAGCCTTATAGGAAGCATTCTGCCGATATACCGGAAAGCCAAGATCAAATTCTGCAGGATCACCACCATCGTTTACGACCTCTTTCGTCAGAAAGAGAACCAATTTTCGCAAAAAGAGAATCAGCTTGTCGTCTTCATTCATCTACGTTCACTCCTTTCAAGATGTTGAGAATCCGGTCGGTTCGATCTTCCGCTTTGACGATTTGTCTGGGCTTGAACCATTCCAACACTGGTGGGTTCTCAATTTTGGCTGACCTCCAATCTGCTGTTGGGTTTTCTTCAAAGCGAGTTGTCCGACGCACTGGAATATTCGGATCAAATAGTGATTCATCTCCGATATGCTGAATAGTTACCGGAATCGTGGATAATACTGGAATCTGTTTGTGTCTGAGAAAGCTGAGAATCCCAAAGCTTTCCAGAGCATCGTTTCCAAACACGGTATCGATATAGTTGCAGCATTCTTCGACGATACCGATTGGCAGCAGAATGGCACATCCCCACATCGACCAGTCATGGTAAATATAGGGACTTTCCAGTCCGCTGATGAAGTCGTTGTAAGACTCACCATCAAAGGCCATGGTGAAAAGCGAAAAGGCGCAATCCGGATGCGACTGCGCCATTTGCTCAATGATTTGTTTGAATCCACTACAAACCTGGACATTGTCATTCAATACGACTCTGTGGGTCACTCCTTCCTCGTGATGAAGCAGCCAGGTTTGTTTGACCGCAAGATAGGGATTTCCGGTTTCGGTGCTTTTATCATAGAAAATATCCTGATCGGTAAGTTCTAGAGTATCTCGTAAGTTTTCCGCCATTTCCTGACGCTGGCGTGAAGCAACAATTTTGATGTCGACCATTCTCATCACCTCCTAGGCCGATGTTCTCCACTCAATACAGTTGAGAATGCAGGTGGACGAACACGATGTGGATGGATAGTACAATTTCAAGCATTTTTGGCCACAGACCTCATACGGCTGTTTTTTGTAGTTTAAAACTGGTCCAAAAAAGCGAAGATCGGATTTGAAAACTGGGCCACCTGACTTGTACCGTACTCCGTAATGGAGGACTAGAAAGTGCATACTCAGATGACAGTTTTCAAATACATCGATTTACGAACACCAGGAGTCTCATCCAGAAAAGCCGCTGCGCTGTGCTCGATCTCGAGAACCACTGGTGAGAAGTATTACAGGAAGTACAAGGAAAAGAGAGAGTCTCTGGAAGCTGATCCAACCCACGAAAACAGCCGA
>NZ_JAHDSX010000081.1:0-3412 GCF_020969955.1 Allobaculum fili
TCAATAGATTTTTAGAAAAAAGTGAAAAAACTCGAATCATTCGAGATTTGACTTGAAGAGTAGAAAAAAGACCACATCACTGCTTAACGCTGATGTGGTCTGAGAAATCTTAACTTAATGACATTGCCTTTTTTTCTAAAGCAAAAAACAAAAGCAGCTGCGAAACCAATACGAAACCAGTAAAAGGAGGCGTTCATGTCCACCCCTTCCCCTGAACTTTCCGCGAAGAAAGCTGACCACCCTAAAATTGTGGTTGCCGCCCATAAGCCGTATCCCATGCCGGACGATCCGCTGTATCTGCCTGTACAGGCGGGCGCAAAAGGCAAAGACTCCATCGGGTTTGCCCGCGACGATCAGGGCGACTCGATCTCGTCGGCCAATCCGTATTTAAGCGAGCTGACCGCCCTGTACTGGGCGTGGAAAAATCTGGACGAATCGTGCGATGCCTTTGGACTGGCCCATTATCGCCGCCACTTCAAAGGCGACGCGCCCATCCCGTCTTTAAAATGCAAGGTGCTTTCGCAAAAACAGGCCGTCGAACTTCTGCACGACTGCCCGGTCATTCTGCCCAAAAAGCGACGCTACTATATTGAAACGCTCGAATCGCATTACGCGCATACGCTCGATCCGGCGGATCTCGATCTGCTGGCGCAGGTGATCCGCGATCAGTATCCCGAATACGAACCGGCGCTGTATGCCCACTTGAAAAAACGCAGCGGTCACATGTTCAATATGTTTTTAATGGAGCGTTCCCTGGCCGACGCGTACTGCACGTTTCTTTTTGGGGTGCTTGAAGAAGTCATGCGGCGGGCGCATCTCGAAGAAAAAGACGCGTTTGCGGCCCGCATGCCCGGACGGATCAGCGAATTTCTGCTCGATGTCTGGATTGATACCAATGAAATCTGCTGCATCGAAATTCCGCTGACCAGCACCGAACCGGTCAACTGGTTCAAAAAAGGAAGCGCTTTTCTCAAAGCCAAGTTTTTCTCGAAAAAATATTCCTCTTCCTTTTAGCCGGACTGCCCATGGCTGGCGTACAGTCTTTACGGATCTTTGTCTGCTCAATACGAGCCAACCGAATTCACCCGCAGGCTGGTATGGCTTACGCGATCCGGTATTTTAAGCGGGGCCGCTCTGGCGAAACGTACAGAACTGTCGGTTTCATCCCCGACCGTTTTTGCTTAAAATGAAAAGCTATAAACTGCCGGCACGCCTTTGCGCGCGGCAGACGTCGCCCTTTGTCCCCTGACTTTTTGTTAAGATAAAGGACGTATACAGTTTTCCGTCTGCCCCGCGGCTTTTGCCGGCGGATTTTGCAGACCGAACATCGTATCTTCACTGGATTCGAACCCTTTGCTTCAGCTTTATCCATCCCCTTCAGAAAGGCAGGTATGTTATGCGACACGTTCACCCCAGAAAATCCAGCCATCCTTCCAGAGGATTCCAGGCGGCTTCGATTATTCTTTCGATCCTGCTGGCCGGATTTACGGCTTTTGCGGTTTATGAACTGATCACCCTGAATATCTTTCCTACCCAGATCACCTGGGGCCTGAGCGCCATTCTGGTCGTTCTGGCCATTCTCATCATTGCGATGCAAATCTGGCTGACCCGGAAAAAAGGCGCTCGCATTCCGGTAACGATTCTTACCGTCGTGATTATTGCGGCCATGGGCATGGGCGGCTTTTATGTTTCCAAAGCCACCAGCCTCTTTTCGACCGTGACCGATCTTTCCCCGGCTTCGCAGTACGTGGTGGAAATTATTGCCATGAAAGATTCGAGCTGCAATGATGTCGAAGATCTCAAGGACAAGAAAATCGGCATTTTGCGTACCGTTGCCCGTACGTATACGGACGACATGGTCAACGTTCTCAACAGCAAGAACGTTCCGTTCAACGCCTCCGAATACGACGGCATCGTCGATATGGCCAACGCGCTTTACGATCACCAGATCGAAGCGATGATTCTTCCTTCCGCCTACCGCGGTCAGATTTCCGACTCGGATGACCGTTTCAAGAGCTTCTACGACGATACGAAAGTCGTCTTCTCCGCCGCTTTTGAAACGAACAGCACGACGACCACAAAAACCGTTGACGACATCAACTCGACGCCGTTTAACGTGCTGATTACCGGAACGGATTCCCGCAACGGCTTTGGCGAAGTCGGCCGAAGCGATGTGAACATGATCGCTTCCGTCAACCCGAAAACCCATGTGGTTCTTCTCACCAGCATTCCCCGCGACTACTACGTCGAAACCGCCTGCCCGGCTGAAAACGGCTGCGCAGCGGGCCAGATGGACAAGCTGACGCACACCGGTCTGCACGGTACCGAAACGACAAAAGCCACGATCGAGAAGCTGCTCGGCATCGAAATCAACTACACGATGCAGGTCAACTTCAGTTCGGTCATCAACCTCGTTGACGCCTTAGGCGGCATCGATATTAATGTTGCGCCTGGCTATGCGGTTCCGTCGTTTTACACGGATTCCCGCTATGGCGTACAGGAAGGCATGAACCACCTCAACGGCGAACAGGCTCTTGCCTACGCCCGTGAACGCTACGCCTACAGCGAAGGCGACCGTCAGCGCGTGAAAAACCAGCAGCAGGTTCTCATGGCTGTCGCCAGAAAGGTGCTTTCCCCAAGCATCATTACCAGCTACCCGTCCTTAATGGACGCTTTGAGCGGCGCCTTCCAGACCGACCTTTCCGAAGAGGAAATCAAGGCCCTTCTCCAGAAACAGATTCAGGATAATCCGGACTGGACGTTCCTGACCTACTCGCTCGATGGAACAGGCGAAACAAACTTCTGTGCGGAACTTGGACAGAACGCCTACGTCATGGTTCCGGACTACGAAACCGTAGCGACCGCTAAGAAGCGTATTGACGGCGTTCTCGAAGGCAAGAGCCCGCAGGAAATCGACGGTTCGACCGGAAGCGCCGATGACGTCGACAACCAGGCAGCCAACCGCCCGCAGGCCGATTCCGCCGCGTCCAGTACAGCAGACCAGCCGCAGAACGAACCGGATACGGATCCCGGCTATACCGACGCCATCCAGGAAGATCCTGGCTATGACGCGCCGATTGACAATACGCCGCAGGTAACGCCGCCGGTGCAGCAGCCTGTCAATCCGCTGCCCGATCCCGTACCGACTCCGCCCGCACCGGATCCAGTCGTTCCGGATCTGCCGCCAGCGGAAGAACCGCTCCCCGTACTTCCCGAACCGGAAGCCTGATTGAAAGAATTCAGCCTCTCTCCAATGCGGAAAGAGGCTTTTTTCATGGGCGATTCCGGAGTAAGTGTCAAACAATCGACGGGTATACGCGAGACTGAATATTAGATACGCTAAACGGGATCCCTTTCGAGATCCCGCTTGGCGTATTTTTTATTCTTCATCGTTTTCTTCATACTTCGGATC
>NZ_JAHDSX010000082.1:0-2879 GCF_020969955.1 Allobaculum fili
CAATAGATTTTTAGAAAAAAGTGAAAAAACTCGAATCATTCGAGATTTGACTTGAAGAGTAGAAAAAAGACCACATCACTGCTTAACGCTGATGTGGTCTGAGAAATCTTAACTTAATGACATTGGCATTGATTCAAATTGAAAGTGAAGCCGAATTTGAAGACGTTCTGTCCAGAGACGGCATGGTTTTGATGGATTTTTACGGATCCTGGTGCGGTCCGTGTCAGATGTTTCATCCGGTTCTGGAAGAAGCGGATCAGCAGTTTTCGGATTCACTGACCATCGCGCAGGTCGACAGCGACCGGTTTGGCGATCTGTGCGATCAGTATGGTGCCGATTCTCTGCCCACACTCATCTTCTTTTATGACAAGAAGCCGGTTTTGAAAGCCAGAGGCTACCGTGATCTCGCCAGCCTTAAAGAGCTGCTGAAGATTGCCCGTAAGAAAGCCGGTCTCGATGTGGTTGAATAGAGCGCATAGCTCTGCGTGCTGTTCTTTTCATATTCCGTATTCCGCGATGCGGATGGGAGAAATTGAAGAGCGCCCTGTCCGCTTTGACATGCACTTTTGAGGACGCTTCGTACAATGGACGATAAACCGTTCAAAAAAGACAGGACTTCAGCACACAACCGGCAATCTGCCGGTTTCTTTTTTCGGGAATACGATTCATTGTTAAGGATAGATTCCAATACAATACTGTTATTCGCCCGCAGGCATGGCGAGAAAAATGCAAACGAAAAGGAGGCCCACATGGACCAATCAGTAGAACAATCCGTAGAACAGGCGGTAGCCAGCCAGAAGGAACTGTTCAAAAGCGGCACAACGCTGGACTTGCTGTTTCGAGGAAAGCAGCTGAAGCGGCTGTACGACGAAATCCTCCTTCAGCAGAAGAACATCGAACAGGCGCTCTATGCGGATTTGGGGAAATCCGCAGATGAAAGCTGGATGAGCGAAATAGGCCTGGTTCTCGAAGCCATCCGCTATCAGATTCGCCATCTCTGTTCCGCTTCCCGGGTTCATCTCCACACGGTACCGCTTCATCAGATGCCCGCACTCTATGAAACGGTGCGCATTCCATACGGCACGGTCCTGATCATGGCTCCGTGGAACTATCCGTTTTATCTGGCCATGGTACCTCTGGCGGAAGCCATTGCAGCCGGCAACACAGTCGTTCTGAAAACCGGCCATGCGGCTACGGAAACATCCAGAGTCATTGCCGAGATCGTTCAAAATATTTACGATCCGGATTATGTAACCGTCTTTACGCAGGGCTGCGAAGAAATCGAAGCGCTGCTGGAAGAAGATTTTGACTATATCTTCTTTACAGGCGGCAAGAAGCTCGGATCCATGGTCATGGAAGCTGCATCGAAGCATCTCACGCCGCTGACACTTGAACTGGGCGGCAAATCACCGGCTGTTGTCGATGAGAGCGCCAACCTGGCCCTGGCTGCGCGCCGCATCGTCTTCGGAAAATTCCTGAATGCCGGCCAGACGTGTGTGGCTCCCGATTACGTTCTCGTACACGATTCGGTTCTCGAACCGTTCATGGCTGCACTGATGCATGAAATCCGTCGACAGTATCCAAGTCCGGAACGCATCGGCAAGATCATTTCACCGGCGCATTATGAACGCCTGATCGGCTACATTCATCCCGAACAGGTCGCCATCGGCGGCCGTGCGAGGGGAACGACCCTTCAGATTGAGCCGACCGTCCTTCTGGATGTCGACTGGGACGACCCCGTTATGCAGGAAGAGATTTTCGGACCGATTCTTCCCGTGCTGACGTTCACGAATTTCCGTCAGATGATGCAGGAACTCGCGGATAAGCCGACGCCTCTTGCTTTCTATCTGTTTACCCGCAACCGTCTGCAGAAGCAGTACATGAAGTACGTTCAGCCCTTTGGCGGCGGCTGCATCAACGACACCATCATTCAGCTGGCTTCCGACAGCGTGCCGTTTGGCGGCATGGGAGCGAGCGGCATGGGACAGTATCACGGCAAATGGGGCTATGAAACGTTCTCCCATATTAAGAGCGTCGCCGTAAAGCCGGATGTGAAAATTCTCGATCTGCCGCTGCGCTATAACGACCGCAAGCCCTGGATGGCTTCGCTGATTCGAAAAGTGCTTCGCTAGAGCCGGATTCATGCCTTGAAACGTCCTGGAAATGCCCTGAATTCAAGCGGGCAAATGACTCTAATACCGCCTTTTGTCTATTCATAATAAAAAAGAACAAGGGAGGTATTTCCGATGATTCAGCAAGTTACAAGTACTGAAGATTTCAGTGACATTATTAACAGCAATCAAAAAGTTCTGATGGAGTTTTACGCCAGCTGGTGCCCCCACTGCAAAGCTTTCTATCCAACGCTCGATGCCGCCAGCAAGCCCCTCAATGAGGAAGGCATCGCCGTTGCCCGGACCGAAATTGATACGTTTGAACAGATCGCTTCGGCTTATGGAATTGAATCCATCCCGACACTGACGTTCTTCGTCAACGGTGAACTCGTTGCCGAATCCGCCGGCAGCCGTGACGAGCAGGGAATTTTTGAATTCGTTCGCTCGGCTCTCGCTCAGCAGTAAACCTGCGCCGCAATCGACCAAAAATAAAAAACGGCCCGCAGCTGGGAGGCTGCTGAAAAAGTCCCGTTTTTTGAAGTATAAAATCCGTGAAATAAAATTAAACCCAGCGAAGTTGCGTCAAAGACGCCCTCGTTGGGTTTTGTGCTTGATATGTGCATGATAATTTTCGAAAAAGCCGTAAGCGTCAAATAGAACCCGTCTAGAAATCGAGCGCAGACTCCTTCACAATTTCCGTGAAGACGTCTGCGCTCTTCTTTATAAAAAACTGCTCGACCGACTGCCCAGTGGGCTGCTGGTTGAGCA
>NZ_JAHDSX010000083.1:0-2519 GCF_020969955.1 Allobaculum fili
ACTTTGGAGAAATCGATACCGAGATCGATTGCAGGGATGATTGATTCCATGAAAAAGCCTCCTTGAATAAAGGAATTATCCCAAGGAGGCGGTCGAGAAAATACCCGTCTTTTATTTGACGCTTACGCTTTTTTACCTGTATAAAATTGATTAAATCAAATAGTATCGCGGGGTTTGGGCATAGTTTGTCAAAAATATGTGAATTTCATTGGCCAGGAAGGGGGAAAAGGGAGTACTCTCTTCCCATCAGAAAACGGCAAAGGCGCCGAAACAGTTATCCAACGGCGGATAACAAGTTTCGGCGCCTTTTTCTTTTTCTAAAAAAATGAAAAGGAGGAACATATATGCTTCAGGAAGCTTTATCGCAGATCTTTCAGATCTGGTATCTGATCGGTGCCGCCCTGGTCTTCTTCATGCAGGCGGGATTCGCCATGGTCGAGGGTGGATTCACCCGGGCGAAGAACGCAGGAAATATCATCATGAAAAACACCATGGACTTCTGTCTTGGTACGGTTGCCTTTCTGCTTGTCGGCTACTCGCTGATGTGTGGAGCCGGCAATGGATTTGTCGGCTGGGGACTCCATCCGCTGACCGACTTTGGCGGCACGGACTGGTCCCTGTTCACGTTCAACCTCGTCTTCTGTGCCACAGCGGCTACAATCGTTTCCGGTGCCATGGCTGAACGTACGAAATTTCTTTCCTACTGCATCTACTCGATCATCATTTCTCTTCTGATCTATCCGATCGAAGCCCACTGGGTCTGGGGACCTGGCGGATGGCTGGCATCCCTTGGGTTTCATGATTTTGCCGGTTCGGCAGTTATTCATTATGTCGGAGGCACATGTGCACTGATCGGCGCAGCGATGCTGGGAGCACGTATTGGCAAATACGATAAGAACGGAAAACCAAGAGGTATTCCAGGTCATAACATTATGATCGGCGCCCTGGGCGTATTCATCCTCTGGTTTGGCTGGTACGGATTCAACGGTGCCGCCGCCGTAAACCAGACTCAGCTGGCAACAATCTTTGCCACCACAACCCTGGCTCCGTCTCTGGCAGCCTGCACCACAATGATCTACACTTGGATCCGCTACAAAAAGCCGGACGTAGCCTTGACTTTAAACGCAGCCCTTGGCGGTCTGGTAGCAATCACTGCTGGATGTGATGCAGTAAATGCTCTGGGCGCCTGCATCATTGGTATTCTCGCCGGTCTGGTTGTTCCATTTCTGACCTGGCTTCTCGATTACAAACTGAAAGTTGATGATCCCGTTGGTGCCGTTCCCGTTCACTTCGGATGCGGAATTCTGGGAACCATCTGCGTAGGCCTCTTTGCCTGCGGCACTGATTCAATGCCGGAAGCGGTTGGACTGTTCTATGGCGGCGGCTTCCATCAGCTCGGCATTCAGCTCCTTGGTCTGCTGACAATCGGCATCTGGACAGCCTGCACAATCGGCCTGACCTTCTTTGCAATTAAAAAGACAATTGGTCTTCGCGTATCTCCAAAAGAAGAGATCCGCGGTCTCGATATTGAGGAACACGGCCTGGCTTCCGCCTACGCAGGCTTCGCTATGGAAACCGAAGTTCTTGCTGATGACGAAAGCGAACCCGAACCCCTGTCGGCTTTTCCGGAAGCAGCTATCTCCGATGCGGTTCCTGCAGCTATTCTTGGGAGCGCGGAGAGCGGTATGCATAAAGTAGTGATTGTATCTGCCATCGATAAATTCGAACGTCTGAAAAAGGAACTCGAAAAAATCGGTATCGGCGGCATGACCGTATCCAATGTCATGGGTATGGGCGTACAGAAAGGCCAGCCTATCTATTACAAAGGCGCCGAAGTGCAGAGCCGGCTGCTGCCGAAAATGCAGGCCGAAGTCGTGGTATCCAAAGTGCCTGTAAAGGACGTTGTCGAAGCCGCGCAGAAAGCGCTCTATACTGGAAATATCGGTGACGGCAAGATCTTCGTCTATCCTGTTGAGGAAGTTGTTCGAATCTCGACCGGTGAGGCCGGTGCCAAAGCGCTCGATTACGAAAAATAATCATCTGATTCTCGTTCGGAACGAAACTTTACCAACAGCCGCAGACAGCCGAAAGAGTACAGTCACTTTCACATCTCTTTTTGAACCCTTCGTCAGTGAACTCCTTTAATTTGCACCCTTCAAACGATTCAGACGGCAGAAGATGCCGCAGCTCTTCCGGCTTGTCTCTTCAATACTCTGCGCGGCTTTGAGCATAATTCGGCCCTGGATTTTGTTCAAAGCCCAGCAGAAAAATATTGCAATCCTTTCAACATTTCATTTCTCAAATCTGTTTCTTATTCCAGGCAGAGCGGCAGCGGTTTATGCTGCCGCTCTTTTTTTCATTCATGGACCCCGCGCGCGGGATCCTATGAATGAAATGTGAAAGTCTTTAGATGATTTAAGGCACGACGAAAAGCCCTCCTTGCGAAGGGAAATTTTTCTTAGCCGTCATCATTTGTATTTTGCGTTATACCAACAATGACTTGGTTGTTTTTTCTGCCA
>NZ_JAHDSX010000084.1:0-2271 GCF_020969955.1 Allobaculum fili
GACCCCTTGAAGACGACAAGGCGATAGGCTGGAGATGGAAGCGAAGCGATTCGTGGAGTTGGCCAGTACTAATCGGTCGAAAGCTTAATCTAAGATTCGAGAAAGCTATACGCAAGAAGCCACTACGGAAACCAACGATGGCGTTAGATCGTTATGTTGGAAGACTGATGTTTGTTTTTGAAAGACCCATTCAAAAAATCTATGTATGGTGGCGATAGCCTGCAGGATACACCCAGAAACATATCGAACCTGGCCAGTTAAGCTGCAGAACGCCGACAATAGCCGCAAGGCAAAGATAGGAAGCTGCCAGACAAAATGAAATCCCCGAAGGAAAAAGGAAAAATCCGATATTCTTCGGGGATTTTTTATTGCCGATCCGATCCTTGCGTTATATAAGATCGGGATACAGGGTTTTGAAACGGTTTCGAATGCGGCCAGCCAGCTGAAGGCTTGCCTGCCCGTTCTCGTTCTGCCCCAGCTCGATATAGAGCGTTCCGAGCGTCTGGGCGGTCTGCGCAAACAGATCCAGAATTTCCGGGGCCTCCGTAAGGCGAGTCAGCCTGTAAAACGGATCCACCGCCTGAAAAAGATAATCCGCGGCAAGGGAATCGCTTGAAGTTTCCAGATAGTCCATGCCAACGCAGCACAGAGCACGGGCTCGATATTCCAGACTGATCTCATTTTCTTCAAGCGCCAGGATGTCATTTGAAATCTGAAGCAGTTCTGGTCGAATCTGAGCTATTTTTCCATAATTTCCATTACCCATCTCGATACGGAAAAGGATCAGAAGAGCGCGACAGAGTCTGCAAAGGGGTACAAAAGAAGCTCCCTCTTCTTCAATGACCTGCCGACATACATTTACATGATCGATCGCAAACGCTTCTGGATCCGGATCGCCTGCAGCGGCTGTGTCCGCACCATCGTTACAGAGATTGATCAGATCTTCAAAAGCGTCGAACAGCCAGTCCAAATCGCTCAGATCATCTGGATAGACAATTTTCGCTTTTCGAAGTTTCTGCATTTCTACAATCGATTTCTGCAGCCAGACAATACCCTCTGCCGGATCCTCAATTCCCAGGAAGCTTTCTCCGAGCAGATAAAACAGCTGCGCTTTTTCCCAGTAATCGGCTGGGCGGCGGAAAAGCTCGATTGACTTGTCCAGAGCATCCAGGGAAAGGAAAAACAGACCTTGCGCTTTTTCAAAATTCTGCATTTTGCAGGGGAGACAGTACAGTGTTCCATAACGGAGGTACAGATCCGCCAGATCCGAAAGACCTGTAGGTATAGCACTCTGGGAGCAGATCGACTGATAGATTCGGATCGATTCCTGATAACAGGCGACAGCCCGCGTATACATTTCCTTAACTGTATACAAATCGGCCAGAGTCCCATACGCCTGCACAAACGGTTCCTGTGAAGCGAGAGTAAAGAAATAATTCGGATAGAGAGTACGCATCTGGATCAGTTCATAAAGCGTTTCTATGGCATCATCCACCTGCCCAAGACACTGAAACGCCATGGACAAAGAGAAACGAACTGTAACGCGAAGTGCAAGAGTATCCGTGCTCAGCGTATCCTGGGACAGTCGGTCCAGAAGGGAAAGTGCCTTCTGATAATGAAGCACGCTTTGTTCAGGGGATGAATCATTCATAAGGATGTTTCCCCACTGAAGCTGGATCAAAGCCATCTTAAGGATCAAAGTACTTTCCGGTTCAGCTTGATTCCACAAGGTATGACAGAGCTGTTCTGCCTCCTGGAGAAACTGGATTGCTTTTTCTCCTTCAAAATGAGCGATGAAGATCGAAGCCAGCTGAAGAAGAACGTCAATTTGAAAGGGGAGAATCACATCGGCTCCGCTCTTATTCTGTATTGCCTGAAGCGTGTGCAGCGTCCTTAAAGAAAGTGCTCTCGCGGTATCAAAATCATAGCCGGGCTCATCCGGGATACTATAGCAGGTGGCCATTCGATACCAGACGATGCTTCTCTGCAAAGCGATGTATTCATTTTCTGCTTCTTTTTCGACAGAGGACAAAAGCGCATCCGCCTGATGCAGATAGTCGAGGCAGCCTGGATAATTATTTTCGGTCATGGCCATCTGGCCGGCGCGTATGAGTGCGATCGCATAGTTGATGGGATTGCCAGGCAGTAAGCGTCAAATAAAAGACGGGTATTTTCTCGACCGCCTCCTTGGGATAATTCCTTTATTCAAGGAGGCTTTTTCATGGAATCAATCATCCCTGCAATCGATCTCGGTATCGATTTCTCCAAAGT
>NZ_JAHDSX010000085.1:0-2227 GCF_020969955.1 Allobaculum fili
GTAAGCGTCAAATAGAACCCGTCTAGAAATCGAGCGCAGACTCCTTCACAATTTCCGTGAAGACGTCTGCGCTCTTCTTTATAAAAAACTGCTCGACCGACTGCCCAGTGGGCTGCTGGTTGAGCAGTTTGAAGGCTTTTTGTCTGCGAAAAGCGTTTGGCCACGAGAAAAGGCCAGAATTTCTTCTGGCTTTTTCGGATCTCTCTAATTTTCTTCCCTTTCCACATACAGATCAGCCGGCAGCGTTTTCGAATATGGAAGCAGCCCCTCAACGATATGGTCCTGGAGTCCCTGTGTGGATAAAACATCCAGAACATAGACCAGATACTTTCTTGGATCCAGGCCGTTGAGAATAGCGCTCTGCAGGATCGTGAAGCAGATGGCTGTGGCTTTGGCTCCTCTGAACGTATTGGAAAACAGGAAGTTCTTTCTGGCCATTACGAATGGCTTCACCATTCGCTCGCACGCATTGTCATCGATTGGAGTTGCTCTGTCTTCTAAGAAAGCAGCTAATTCTTTTCGATTTTTGACGAAGTATTCTGCAGCTTTCTTCAATTCTGACTTTGGGGCTGCGCCATCGTAGATTTTCCACATCAGGGCTTCGAGGGCTTCGAACACGGGACGGCTTTCCTTATCTCTGCGGATCTGAATCTGCTCAGGGGTTTCGTGCAGATTTTTGGCTGTCCGTTCGATTTTATAAAGCTTCTGGAACAGAGCGAGGGCTTTCAGGGTCAGGCTCAGGCCCAGGTTCTCTTCCTCCTCCAGAAACTTCGTTTTCTCTTCATCACTCAGTTTCAGATACGCTTTGTAATCCCTGCGTGTTTTGAGGTGATCCGTGAGCTTGCGTCTGGCATGCGCCATACAGAAGGCAAGCGTGGCGTCCTTATATATCCTGTGTACATCCGCTGCGTCACAGATGATTGTTCCGGAATAGTCCGGAGAAAGGAAATCCGCAAACGCCTGCTTATCTTTGCGCTCGGTGGCGTGATAAACGACCAGCTGGTGATTTTCCGCCCAGCTGGTACGGGTAACAATAATGGTCCCCATCTTGTTGCCCCCGCTTTTCGAGCTTTCTAATACGCGTAAAGGCGTCTCATCCATATGAATGTGTCCGCTGTGTTTCAGATCTTTTACCATGCGGTTGTATATCGACTCCAGATACTGTTCCGAAGTTTCTATTCCCCAGTTGCTCATTGTCTGTCTGGTCAGATAGAGCCCCTGCCTGTTGACATCCTGCTCCTGACGGTAGAACGGAAGGCCAAGCACGACTTTGTCGGAAATGATTTTCCCTGTCAGAGAAGGGGAAGCATAACTTCCTGGAAACAGCTTGGATGTTTCTGGCTTAGCCTGGAAAATATGTGTCTCTCCGTTTTCGTCTTCATACAAATAAACAGGGTAAATATCGCGCTGTACATACCACTGTGCAGGAACGTGAACGATCTGGTCATAAACAACAGACTTAAGCTGGACACATTTATCTTTAACCGCTTCAAACTCTGGACCGGTCGGTTCGATGGTATTGGTGATCTTAGGAAGATCATTGATATTGTCGTGAAGAGTTTTCTTTTTGCCCTTTTGAGTCTGAACGATTTCCTCATCCTCCTGTTCTTGAGAAAGATTCTCAAGGACAGACGCTGCTTTAGAATTGGCATCAAGATGCCCTTCAGGAAGGTTCTCAAACAGAGAAGGCATTCCCTCCGAAGAAGTCCCAAACCGCTCATTCCTGCTCTTGATTCTCTTGATGAAGTTGTAATTGAACATCTCGGAAATCTGAGCGGTTATTTTGAGAAGTTCTTCTTTGGAAGCATCTTTGAACATCTCTAAAACATCTTCTTGTTTCACTCCATCCGGGCTTTGAATAAGACGGAGCAGGCTGGAGAAATCATTTTTCATGCCTTAACTATATCATATAATTCCATCTATATCAATTAATATTGAATATTATAAAATTAATATTATTCTTATTTAGTATAAGCAGATTATATCGAAAGGATATGCAGAATCGTCAGATCAGAGGAACAGGGGAGTCGTTTTCTTGTAGACCTTTCCCGTCTCCATGTTCAGACCGTCCAGCAGCCAGTTCAGCTGCTGGGATGTGATCGACACGATCCCATCTCCTGTAATTCTCCAGTCGAAATGTCCGGAGTTGAGAACCTTGTAGAACAGCCAGGTTCCCGTTCCGTCATAGTACAGGCACTTGATGCGGCCCTTTGAGCGATTGGTGAAG
>NZ_JAHDSX010000086.1:0-1593 GCF_020969955.1 Allobaculum fili
ATTTCTTATATTTTGCGTCTCAGGCATGACGAAAAGGATGATTTTCTACCTGTTGAAAAAATCATCCTGATGACTTTTCGGTTTTCAAATCTGTCACTTCTTCTTTCTGGTATCAGCTCTTCCTTCTCTGATCGGAGATATCCTGGCCAGAAGAAGATCTTCCAGTGTACTCAAGCTGATTCTGGCTTTTTTGAACAGCCACTGTTGAATCGTTTTGATGATGAATCCGAAATCTGCCTTCTGCTTGTGCTTTTTGGCCTGAGCGATGCGCTTCTGGTGCTGACGAGATCTTTCTACCTTGTTGCGCAAACGGGAACAAAGATTGTAGAGAGTCATTTTGGCATAGATCTCTGCCTGGACCAGATCAAGCTTCCTTGAATGAGTCCATTCAAGATCGGTGTTTCGTTTCAGTCCCCTGAAGCCGACTTCAACCTGCCAGCGCAGACGGTAGATCTGCTTGATGTCCTCGGTCCCAAACTCAGCTTCCGACAGATTGGTGCAGACGGTAATGAATGATTCATTCCCTTCGCAGGCAGCTTTGAACCTCACAACCCTGATATTTAAAGGGAGTTCAGTCGTTTGACCGTCAAATTCAGGCTGCTTCCTGTACGAAGAGATGTACTTATAGACATCCCAATGGTCTTTGACATGCCTGTTGTTTTTACTGGTCAGAATCACATTGAAAGGAATGTCATACTCTTCTGACTCGGGAGTCTTATAGTACTTGAGAATGCTTGTAGATGATGTCTCGTCTTTGATACGTATGACAAAAGGGACATGTTCCTTCTGCAGGCGATAGAAAGACATAAGAGCTTCGTATCCCCGATCAGCGATGAAGATGGCTTTCTGAAATGAAGAACGCTGAGCGAGTTCAAGAAGAGCTGAATCTTCATTCTTCTCAGAGCCGGGTTGAAGCAGCGCGTCAGTAAAGACGGAGTTGAGGGCGTCGAATTCGGCATTCAAATGAACAAAGTGCCTCTTCTTGCCTTTTTTAGAAGCGCCATAGGTGATGTCATTGTCCTGTTCAGGAAGAACTTGAATCTCGCTTCCATCTACAGCGAGGAGGCGATAACCCTTGAAGGTTTTAACATCAGAGCTGGAAGTTGCCTTGTTAAACCGATTGAAGACGTTTTTATAAAGTGAAGAGTTGATTTTGGAACGGGCCTGAGACACAGCAGAGGCTGAAACAGATGATCCGCCCTTAAACAGGATCCAGGGAAAGGAAGCAGCGAGGGATTCCTCTGTCAGCTGAAACGGAAGAAGGACAAGCTCATGCAGGTCAATCTGCCGCTTACGGGTGAAGGCGGACTGAGAAGTAAAATTGGCAGGGTTCGCCGTTTCTGAGCTGATGATATTGAGGAAGGTGTTTCTGAAGAAAGAACATTCTTTGGCGATAGCAGTCATAGGGAAAACTCCTTTAAGTTCTCCCCATCGGCTGCGAAGCAGCCGCGCGGCGGCAGAAATTTGTCAATAGATTTTTAGAAAAAAGTGAAAAAACTCGAATCATTCGAGATTTGACTTGAAGAGTAGAAAAAAGACCACATCACTGCTTAACGCTGATGTGGTCTGAGAAATCTTAACTTAATGACATTG
>NZ_JAHDSX010000087.1:0-1582 GCF_020969955.1 Allobaculum fili
ATGGACTTCCTTGTACTTTCTCCTTAGAAAGGAGGTGATCCATCCCCACGTTCCCGTAGGGATACCTTGTTACGACTTAACCCCAGTCGTCGGCCCCGCCTTAGACGACTCACTCCCTTTAAGGGTTATGCCGTCGGCTTCGGGCGTTGCCGGCTTCCATGGTTTGACGGGCGGTGTGTACAAGGCCCGGGAACGTATTCACCGCGGCATGCTGATCCGCGATTACTAGCGATTCCAACTTCATGAAGTCGGGTTGCAGACTTCAATCCGAACTGGGACGTCTTTTATGGGGTTCGCTTCCCTTCACAGGTTCGCTTCCCTTTGTAGACGCCATTGTAGTACGTGTGTAGCCCAGGCCATAAGGGGCATGATGATTTGACGTCATCCCCGCCTTCCTCCGGTTTGTCACCGGCAGTCTGATATGAGTTCTCAACTCAATGGTAGCAACATATCACGAGGGTTGCGCTCGTTGCCAGACTTAACTGAACATCTCACGACACGAGCTGACGACAACCATGCACCACCTGTATGGACGGTAACCTCCAACTTATCTCTAAGTCTTCGCGTCCTATGTCAAGGCCTGGTAAGGTTCTTCGCGTTGCTTCGAATTAAACCACATACTCCACCGCTTGTGCGGGCCCCCGTCAATTCCTTTGAGTTTCACACTTGCGTGCATACTCCCCAGGCGGAGGAGTCACTGCGTTAGCTTCGGCACCGGGGTCCTCCCTCCGACACCTGCTCCTCATCGTTTAGGGCGTGGACTACTAGGGTATCTAATCCTATTTGCTCCCCACGCTTTCGTGCCTGAGCGTCAGCAACAGTCCAGGCGGTCGCCTTCGCAACTGGTGTTCTTCCATATATCTACGCATTTTACCGCTACACATGGAGTTCCACCGCCCTCTCCTGTCCTCTAGCGTGCCAGTTTCCAAAGCCTGTACCGGTTAAGCCCGTACCTTTCACTTCAGACTTGACGCGCAGCCTGCGCACCCTTTACGCCCAATCATTCCGGATAACGCTTGCCACCTACGTATTACCGCGGCTGCTGGCACGTAGTTAGCCGTGACTTTCTGGCGGGGTACCATCAAAAGAAAAGCATTTCCTCTTCCCTTCCTTTTTCCCCCGCAACAGAGTTTTACGATCCGAAGACCTTCTTCGCTCACGCGGCATTGCTCGTTCAGGCTTGCGCCCATTGACGAAAATTCCCTACTGCTGCCTCCCGCAGGAGTCTGGGCCGTGTCTCAGTCCCAGTGTGGCCGATCGCCCTCTCAGGCCGGCTATGCATCATCGTCTTGGTGAGCTGTTACCTCGCCAACTAACTAATGCACCGCAGATCCATCCGTCCCCCAGGCAAACGCCTGTTTCAAAAGAAGAAGATGCCTTCTTCTTTCCTATGGGGTTTTAGACTTCGTTTCCAAAGCGTATCCCCCGGGTATGGGCAGGTTATCTACGTGTTACTCACCCGTTCGCCACTGATATCCGAAGATATCCGTTCGACTTGCATGTATTAGGCATGCCGCCAGCGTTCATCCTGAGCCAGGATCAAACTCTCCATTTGATATTGACTCAAACGCTTATGCGTTTA
>NZ_JAHDSX010000088.1:0-1145 GCF_020969955.1 Allobaculum fili
CATCTCTTCCGGTACGTCTTTGACACCAAGCAAAGAGGCCAGACGGGCTGAAGTCAGCGTAATGACGGACTTCAGCTTTTCGTCCTGGCTTTCATCACTCAGTCCCAGGAGCGTTTTTACCTGGTCAAGCATAGACACTGCCCCGCCTATGCCGTTTTCATCTTGATTTTGACAACGGCTTTCTTGTTGTCGGCCGGGATGTACTCGCCTGCCTTGCCTGCACCCTGCAGGGCTACGCCGTCAAAGTCTTCCGACTCGATGGTCCGCGCGGTGTTGATGCCGGTGAAGGCCTTGGCAATTCCGCCGACGTAGGCATAGCAGATCTCGCCGGTCTGGAACATGGAGTCCGGCACTTCCTCGATCAGGAAGCCTTTGAACTTCACGATGCCGTTTTCATCGATGTTCACGCTGCTGTTTTTGCTTGTCGTGGCCAGAGCGCTGTCCACGATCAGGTTGTACAGATCGCTGGTGACTTTGGCATAGCGCGTGCCGACTGCCTCGATGTTGGTGAAGTATTTCGAGAGCTCGTTGAACAGTGCTTTCGGATCCGAATCAGACAGAGTTGTTGCCGATGTGGTAATCGTCTTGCCGGCAGACTGGGAAATGAACTTGCCGTGAGCTTTGTTGAACATTTCCGTTTTGGCCAGAGCCTGAAGCTCAAGACGGTCGGCAATGGCCTGTTCCAGGCTGTTGTTGACGGTGTGTCGGTCGATTCCCTCATGAAAGTTCCATCCCCATGTGTATTCGACATCCTCGTCTTCATACGTAATTTCCGTACGGTTTCCAAAGCGGTTCGAGTTTCCTGTGCCAGTCTTGAATGCTTTGGTATCCGTCTTGTCGTAGCCGGTACCAATCGCCACCGGAATATCACAGGTCTTTACGCTGAATGCTTTCTTGTTGAAAGCGACGCCATCAAGCGCCTCCAGGCCGCCGACAAAGAAGTCATTGAAGTATGACTTTTTGGCAAAGACTGCGGGCAGCAGCTCTTTAAACTGCATGCCGTAAGTGCGAACGCCTTTTTCATTGTTTGCGCCTGTCGGTGTGGTTGTCGTACTAGTTCCATCACCTTCCGCAAAGCGCTGAAGTTTAAATTCGTTCATGGTTCCTCCTATTTCCATTTGTCCAGTTTCTTCTGGAACGGACTG
>NZ_JAHDSX010000089.1:0-1122 GCF_020969955.1 Allobaculum fili
CCAAATGAGGATTCAGTTTATAAGGCTTTGTATCTACGCATTGTGGAGCTTGAGAAGAAATGGCAGGGACGAACGGTTCAAAACTGGGCAATGGTACGCAATCAGCTCCTGTGCGAGGAAGAACTGGACGCCAGGCTGGAGAAGTACTCAGCCAGATAAGCGGCAGATCCGAAATCCGCTCATGAAATTTTCTTCCGCTTAAACCCTTTACAGCGGGTCCCCGCTCCCCCTGCACCCCCTGAAGACGTCCCCGCCGTCGAAAAAATGCCACCCTGGCAGGGGCGACACAAGTCTAGCAGGGGGGGCGCCCGCTATAAAGGGCCGCTCCAGAAATTTTCACTCGCTCCTCGTCCAGCGAGGTGTTTTGAGCCTTCGAAACGCCAAATGTTTCAACTACCAAAAAACGAATTTACACAAAATTTTTGACATCCCCCCGTGTTGAAGCTGACTGCCGGATGCAGTTCCGTTTTATAAAGCCAGAGAAGACATTGTCTTTTGTCTGGCTTTTTGCTTAGCATTACGCAATCGTTTTGGAAAAATAAAAAGACCCCATCCTGGTGCGCATTCCTTATTGGTGGAGATAAGGTCTAGGCGTGATGAGGAACTTATTTAATAAATATAATGGTTTGAGAAAAAAAAGTAAAGAAGTTTATGAACAAAAAACTTTGAGTGGATGGATAACCTGCGTTTCGAATCGGGGTCTGCTTTTCCTTGAATTGATTTGAAGACTCCATGAAATTTCCTCACCATTGGGGTTCGGTCTTAAGGACGACTCATCGAACTGGAATTAGATTTCCAATAGATTACTGGGAAATTTGGTCTGCCTGAAAAACGGATTGCCGCAGAACACGAAGGGAAACTGTCAGCTGTGGAAGATAGAAATGGCAAGACTTTAAGGAATACAGGTACATAAATCCAAATGATTTTTTCGCACAGATATAATATTCTGGCTCTATGAAAATATTTGTAGGATCCTCCGAGCCAATGTCTTCATATGAAGTGTACCCCATGTCAAGGACACGATAATTAGAGAGAACCCTTTGTTCGGACACGTTATCCCTGTTATCTGTTTGTCTGTTGTTTGAGCAGGATTTGTGAACAAATCCGATGAAGCGATGCGCT
>NZ_JAHDSX010000009.1:0-66681 GCF_020969955.1 Allobaculum fili
CAGGATGATTTTTTCAACAGGTAGAAAATCATCCTTTTCGTCATGCCTGAGACGCAAAATATAAGAAATGACAACGCTCATGAACAGGGTATACGATTTTTATCCCTCCTTAACTTAATGACATTGGCTGCTTCGTACAGCTTTTCCTGCGAATCTTTGTTTTTTACTGTGAATCTTTGTTTTGTCTGGCCGGACTTTGCCTGGCCTTATTTGGCTTTGCTCGCTTTGTTCAGACGCTTGCTTAGGCGTTCACGCAGATCTCCTGGGCTTTCTTTAAAAACGAGGGGACCGATGTGTGATCGTCCAGATGCGCGAAGACGCCAGAAGAAGACGCAAAGCCGGCAATGCCGGTATCCTTCAGGACGTCCACGTTGTTTTTGGCAAGCCCCCCAATGGCTACTGCAGGAATCGAAATGGCTTTGGTAATTTCACGCAGCGCCTGCGGTGTTAAAGGCTTCGTATCCGTTTTGGTCTGGGTCGGATAAATCGCCCCGGCTCCGATGTAATCGGCTCCATCGCGTTCTGCCTGTCGGGCCAGTACAACCGAAGGCGCGGTCACACCGATGATGAAATCCTCTCCAGCAATGGAGCGGGCCGCTTTGCAGGACCCGTCTTTCTGGCCGAGATGCACGCCGTCGGCATGAATTTTTAAAGCCAGCTCCAGATCATCGTTGATGATCAGCGGAATGCCGGATTCCTGGCATACGGCCAGGACCTGACGCGCTTCTTCTTCAAGCGCTGCACCGTTCAGCCGTTTTTCGCGCAGCTGAATCATCGTTGCGCCCTGAGCAATGGCTTCGCGTACGAGATCTGCCATCGTTTTGGACGGATTGTCCTGTACAAAGCGAAGATCGGTCAGGGCATACAGCTTCAGCTGCTTCCATAGGTCTTTTTCCAATACTTTTCCTCTCTTTCTATGTTCTTTTCCGGGAATGTGACTTCCCATCTTTCAGGCAAGTTTCGCAGATTGAGATGGCTTCCAAAGCGAATCCGATGAGCGGATCGGACTTGGATCGGATGGGATGGGGATCGGTCTGCGGTCATCGTTTTACGAGAGACTCATCGCATCCAGAAAACGGATCAGAAAATGCCCGCTGCCTTCCGCAGTCTGCAGGTTTTGTTCGGCAATCTGGGCCCAGGCTTTAAACCAGCCTAAAGCACACGCCGCAGCCTGTTCGGGCTGGTCGGACCATACGCCAAGAGCGGCTGCTAAAAAGGCGGTTAACATGCACCCGGTTCCGGATCGAGCGGCCATCCACGCTGAACCGCCCCGGGCGGCATACATACGGCGATCGGGTGTGAAGAGCCGGTCTTCCTTACCGGTACAGATCAGCAGACACGAATGGGCACTGGCGCAGTCGAGCAGCGCTTCGAGAAAGCGTCTGGAATCCCCGATGGCCTGCACCTCTTTGCTCTGTACATCGATGCTTCCGCTGCCGCCCATATGGCAGAGGCTGGCCAGTTCGGAAAGATTGCCTTTGATCAGCCAGGGATGGATTTCTGTAAGAAGCTCGAGTGCTTTTGCCTGACGGAAGGGCGATACGCCGATGCCGGTCAGATCGAGAACGATTGGAATGTTTGCATCCTTTGCGGCTTTTCCGCTTTTTCGAAGGACGTTCCATTTGTTTTCGGAAGGCATTCCAATCGATAAGGAGAGCGCCTGGCTGCTTCTGGTAATCTCCGCACATTCCTGCAGATCTTCGCTTAAAATCGGCGAAGCGCCGACAGCACTCAGTCCATCGGCTACTTTGGCTGCGCTCACAGCAGGGGTGATGCAGTGAACCCGGGGATGCCGTTTTCGCAAAGCTTCCAGCAGACGGGGATCCGCTGTGCAGAAACGCGTTTCGTTTTGGAAATCCATAAAGTTTTCCCCTTTCTCTCTGCGGCCTTGTACCCGTTCACAAAAAAACAGGAAAATCCAAAGCGGATTTTCCTGCAAAAAGTCGATAGATCAGCTTCCTACGGCGGCATAATCCGCATCAGGTTCCAGGGTCGAAGCCAAACTTCCTCTCAGCTTTTTTCAAAGCTCCCCTGCTGTTTGATGGAACGGGTATTAATTCCTTTCTAAAACCTGTTTTCTAAGCCGTCAAGAAACGGTGACCGGTCGTTTTAATTTCCGTTCGAAAGCACGGAAGTACGCCGATTTTCGTCAGGCGTTTTCCTGCTTCAAAAGGGAAGGCATGACGGTTCTGGACATGGCTTCCAGAACAAACGCGGAAATGAGCGAGCCCGCGACCGTAGAAATGAGGAAGGGAATAATGTAGGCGTAAAAAGCCACTTCCCCGGCGGATACGCCCAGAAAGGCAATAGCCAGCGGATAGGCGCACAGACCGCCCAGAATGCCGGTACCAAAGACTTCCGCCAGAACGGTCAGCCACAGATTATGGCTGTACTTCCAGGCCAGTCCGCAAAACAGAGCGCCGATCATGCTTCCGGGAAACGCCATAATGCTTCCCAGACCGAGCATGTTGCGCAGAAGGCTGGCCACAAACGCGACGCCGGTTCCGTACCACGGTCCAAGAAGAACCGCGCAGATGATGTTGACCATATGCTGGACAGGCGCACAGCGGCTTCCGAAAATCGGGAAGGAAAACAGGCTTCCCACAACCGCAACTGCACATAGGAGCGCCGCAAAAGTAAGTTTTCGAATCGAATTGTTTTTCATTTCAAATCCTCTCTTTCTGAATACAAAACAGACGGTCGGAATCTTCGGATTCCCTCTCAGACCAGAATGATGGCCTCCCTCGCAGCAGTTCATGTCAGGCGCTCCCCTGTCCATGCCGGTTTCCCGGAGCAGATCACAACCTTTCTCATTTCCACCCATTTCAACAAAAAACAGGAAAACCCAGAACGGATTTTCCTGCAAAAAGTCAACGGTCGACTGGTCAGCTTCCTACGGCGGCATAATCCGCATCAGGTTCCAGGGTCGAAGCCGGACTTCCTCTCAGCTCTTTTGAGCTCCCCTGCTGTTTTGTTGAAATGGTACAAGCTTTTTCTAAAACACACAGCCGAGTCTGTCAATTCCTGAGGCAGACCAGAAGGCAATTCCTTCCGGCTTCGTCAGGAAAGCGTACAAAGAAGCCAGAAGAAAAACGATCCCCGAAGGAATCGCGAAAATCGAAATGGAGAACAAGAAATCCATTTCTGAAAGCAGAAACTGGAAAGCAATCAGCGATCGTCTCTGCGTCTGGCCATGCCGATATAGCGCATAACCTGAGCGAGAGAAACGAAAACGCTGGCGACATATGTGCTGGCTGCCGCAACCAGAACTTTTTTGGCTCCCTCATAATCGCTCTTTGTGAAAGCCGGATCGGTCTTGAGCGTGTTCAGCGCTCTCGAACTGGCGTTAAATTCGACCGGCAGGGTGACCAGACCAAAAAGCAGGGAAAGGGAGAACAGGATAATGCCCGCCCACATCAGACCGGTCACATCAAGAAGCAGACCGAGAATGAACAGAGGAATCGCCGCAGAAGAGCCGATGTTGACGATCGGAACGAGTGCGGAACGAATCCGGTTGGGCAGATAATGTCGGGCATCCTGAATGGCGTGTCCCGCTTCATGGCAGGCGACGCCGACCGCTGCAGCCGAATAATTGTCATACGTCGAATCCGAAAGGGAAAGGACTTTGGTGACCGGATTGTAGTTGTCGGTCAGATTGCCCGCAATGCGGACAATGCGGACATTGCTTAAACCGTTATGGTCGAGAACATAACGGGCCGCCTGAGCGCCGGACATGGTGGAGGGAACCCGGGAATATTTTCTGAATGTGGACTGCACCCATAATGAAGCCAGCAGCGCCAGCAGCATGGCGGCCAGAACCCACAGATAGCCCGGATCAATGCCGTACCATCCGCGGTAGCCGTAAGAATAAGGATAGAACATAGATGACTTCCTTTCCGGCTCCGGGCAAAGCCAGAGCCTTTATGACAACTCTACAACATCTAGGAATAAACAAGAACGGACGGACCTGAAAGAATGTCCGCCCGTTTAAGGCATTCAAAAGAAAACGGAAGCAAATGCCGGAAAAGCCAAAACCTCAGAGCCGGCAGAAACGATCTGCCGCTTTCCGCCGTATGGCCTAGTGAATGAACAGAGAGCCGATCTGATAGACCAGTGTGGTAACGACCCAGGCGACCGCGAACTGGAAGCCGGCGCTTTTGAGCATGAAAAGCGTGGACCTGGATTCCTTGCGGATCGTCGAAAGGGCAGCGACGCACGGAATATAGAGCAGGCAGAACAGCATCATGCAATAGGCGTTGAGCGGGCCAAAGCCGATGGAGAGCAGTTCCTGATGAAGCACCTGCATGCCGCCAAAACTGGTGACGTTGGCAATGCCAAACAGAACCGCAATGGAGCTGACGACAACTTCCTTGGCGGAAAGACCGGCGATCAGAGCGACCGCGATCTGCCAGAAGCCAAGGCCGCACGGAATCAGAATCCAGGACAGGCCGTGGCCGAGGATGGCCGCAAAAGAAGTCGCGATGTCATCGGTATAGCCGCTCATGGAGAAATGCATCAGCAGCCACAAAGCGATCGAAGCGATGAAGATCGTCGTGCCGGCTTTCGTCAGGAAGTCTTTGACTTTTTCCCAGACATAAATGAATACTGTATGGAAACTCGGCATTTTATATGCAGGCAGTTCGATCAGCAGCGGATACTCGTTTTGTTCGCCGTCCATCTTGTGAAGAATCCAGGCCAGAAGCAGGGCCATGCCGATGCCGATCAGATACAGCGAGTAGGCCGCCCACATGGCGTGATCCGGAAAGAACATGCCGGAAAACAAAATGTAAATCGGAAGCTTGGCGGAACAGCTCATGAACGGCGTCAGCAGCATGACCCGTTTACGATCCCGTTCACTTTCGAGCGCACGGCTGGCCATGATAGCCGGAACCGTACAGCCAAACCCAAGAACCATCGGGATAAAGGCACGGCCGGAAAGACCGATCTTTTCCATGATCTCGTTCATGACATAGGCGACGCGTGCCATATAGCCGGAGTCTTCCAGAAAGGCCATAGCCAGAAAAAGAATCGTGATATTGGGCAGGAAGGTCAGAATGCCGCCGACACCCGAAATGATGCCGTCGCAGATCAGATTGATAAGCCAGTCGGAGGCGTGAACGCCCGTTAACAGGCTTCCGATCCACTGGGTAAACAAATCAATGCCTTCCTGAAGATAACCGGAAAGATAATCGCCCAGTGTGAAGGTGAGCGCAAAGACAAGGGCCATCATCAGCAGGAACAGGACGACGCCCCAGAATGGACGCGTTACAAAATCGTCCACTTTCGAAGAAAACTGATCCGAGCGATCTTTGCCCAGAAGCACCTCGTTTTTGATTTCCGCGATGCGATCGTATTTTTGATTGACGATCGAATTGGCTTCCTGACCATCCACAATGGAGGAAAGATCCAGCGGATATTCCGCCTTGATCTGCGGATCATCCATCAGCAGGGAAATGGCGGTCCACCGTTTTCTGGGCGTATCTGCGGGAAGCAGGCTTTCGATCCTGGCGATCTTGCTTTCAATGTCATCCGAATAAATCATGACGTGATCCCGCTGGCGTTCGCAGTCGATTTCCAGCGGCATATGGTTTGGCGCATGATTGTCTTCGTTCTGGTGCAGTGCGGCATGCAGCAGCGTCTTTAAGCCGCGCTTTTTTCTGGCGATGACCGGAATCACCGGGATGCCCAACAGCTCCTGCAGGCGGTGCAGGTCCAGATCAATGCCGCGCTTTTCGACAATATCCATCATGTTTAAAGCGAGAACGAGCGGCTTATCCATTTCGAGCAGCTGCAAAGTCAGATACAGGGAACGCTCCAGTGAACTGGCATCCGCTACATCGACTACGACGCTGACTTCATCCGACAGAATGAACTGTCTCGATACCTGTTCTTCCATCGTGAAAGAATTCAGAGAATAGGTTCCGGGCAGATCGACCAGACGGATCTGCTTGCCATGAGATGAAATTGCGCCTTCCATGCGCTCAACCGTAACACCCGGCCAGTTGGCTACTTTCAGATTGGCGCCGGTATAGGCGTTGAACAAAGTCGTTTTTCCACAGTTAGGATTTCCAATGAATCCAATCGTTAAATCGTTATTGATCATAGCTCACCTGAATGTTCTCGGTGATCGTCGGACCCAGTGCAAAGCGGGTACCACGCAGGTCAATGATCATCGTTCCTTTTCCTTTACGCTGTAAAACCGTGATTCGGGTACCTGGAATCATTCCCAGCGCCTGAAGACGCAAAGCGGTTTTGGAGTCGAGATGAAATTCTTCAACGGTAACCGACTGGTCTGCATGAACGGAATTTAAAGTCTTCATAATTCACTTCCTTTTTTGACGTTCTCATTATAGCGTGAAAAAGTAAGTCGGGGATAACTGTGCCCCTTTCCAGAAAAAAGAAATGAATTCAAAGATACGGCAAAAAGAAAGAGAGCGCTTTGAATAAGCGCTCTCTTAGACTCTTTCGTTTAACGAGAAATTTTAAGAATCGAGATATTCAGGACTATTTTTTTTCAGGAGCTGGTGCCTTAGCGTAGATCAGGTCGCCTTCGTTATGTTCCCAGTTCCATCCGTTGTTAGCCAGGAAGTCTTTTTCCTTGTCAGCCAGAGTGTAGTGGTGACGGCCGGCACGTGTTTCGTTCGGGTTGTACAGACGATGGATTACGTGTTCGTTTTCAGCAGCAGTAGCCCACTTTTCGCCTTCGTTCTTCCAACCGCTCTTTTCGAGGAATTCGATTTCTTTCGGGTTCTTAGTGTAGTGGTGTTCGCCGGAGTTCTCGTCGTACATACGTGTCATCTTGGTTGCGCCAGGGAGATCGCCCTTCGGAGCAATCCAGGCTTCGCCTTCAGCGTTCCATCCGTTTGCAGACAGGAAGTCGTATTCTTTCTTGTTGGCTGTGAACAGGTGTTCACCGTTGTTCGGGTTGTAAGCACGGTACATAACCTGATCGAGGTCAGCATAAGCGTCTTTCAGATCCTTAACGGCTTTGTCTACTTCATCCTGAGTAGCGTCTTCTTTGTCGAGGACAGCCTTAGCTGCTTTGTAAGCTTCGGTGAATGCGCCATAAGTTTCAGGGTTCAGCGAATCGTCGCCTTCTGGTGTAGTTTCAGCGAGATCTTTGTTGGCTTTCACTGCGTTTTCAAGTTCAGTCTTATCAACTTCGTCGCCTTCGTCATCTTTAACCAGAGCAGCTTTTGCGTTGTTGATTGCAGCGGTAGCAGCATCAACTTCTGCCTGTGTAGCATCTGCTTTGTCAACAATAGCCTGACCAGCAGTTACTGCATCCGTGTAAGCTTTCCAGCTGTCTGCGGTGTAGTCAGTTGCTTCGCCTTCTGGTTTAGCGGCAATGGCAGCTTTCAGAGCGTCTTTGTTAACGGTAACTGGAGTTTCGTCTTTCTTTTCCAGACCAGCTACTGCAGTTTCGAGAGCTGTTTTAGCTGCATCGATTTCATCCTGCAGAGCATCTTCATCAGCATTTACATCTTCAGCGTTTTTCAGAGCATCAGCGTATGCAGCCCAGCCAGCTTTATAGTCTTCTTCTTTGGTAACTTCGGCTTTTGCATCAGTGATGGCTTTGTCCAGAGCCGTGCGATCACCTACGAAGTCGAGATAATGAACAGCATCAACCAGATCGGACCATGCAGCGTTGATTTCAGTAGTAGTCGCATCAGCTTTACCAGCTACTTCTTCAGCTTTAGCAAGTTTCGTATCAAGGTTGTCTTTTACTGTTTTTACAACATTGGCATAAGAAGCAGCTTCTTTAGCTGCCTTAGCATATTTGATAGCATCATTCAGCAGAGCTTTGGTATCCACTCTTGTTTCGCCGCTTGTCTGAGCACCAGAATCGGTTTCACCAGCTGCAAGAGCAGTGATTGGAGTCATGGCCATAGAAATGGAGGCAGCAACAACAAGGAATTTGCCTAAACTTCTGTGTTTCATTTCTTATTTTCTCCTTTGCATAGTGCAGAACCATCGGGAAGTCAGCCTTTTGGATCCTGCAGAGTTTCGCCGTCTGACTCACGCCAGACAGAGAATTGCGCATACAATTTAACACCACGAGAAAATCATTCCAGATAGTCGGTCTTCCAGACAGAGAGTGATGCATCCAGAAGCGCGGGCAAGCGCCAGAGGAACCTGAAGAACAGAAAGCGGAAGAATGAGTCTGAAGAATTCTTTCGGGCAGAGAAGACATCAGCCAGATCCACGCCAGTCATCGCATCAGGCAGTTCCTGAAATCTGCATTCGGGCAGAACAGATCAGAGGAAGAGAACACCAGTTCCTGAATAAAAGAGAGGACTAAAAAGAATGCGGTGTTGAACCGACGTTAAAACTGTAAATCCTGCAGTTCTTTTTTTCTTTGCATTAAATGAGCGTCATCTTGAAATAACTGGCCTTTGTGGAAAGCGCTTAACCGGCGCCTCAAAATAAAAGGCCATTCGAACGCATCATGAAACCACGATATTCAACATGGCAGCTATGTAAAGAAAGCAGGCATACATCGGAAATGCCTGCTCCCATTCTATACGGGTTTTGAAGCAAGTGAAATACATTCTTAAAAAGAAATGAATGTTTTTGCGGTTTTTTTCTCTTTACAAAGGAGGAAAATGTATGTCTTTACATAATGTTTTCCCTTTAGGGACAGTTCAAGTGTGATTTTTGACTCTCAGGAAAGAATGCGGGAAAAGAAAATGAAAATTTCTTTTTCGAGGAAGCGAAACTTTCGCGTAAAGCGGAAGTCCGAAGTGTCGGCCATCGAAAATCGCGTACTGAAGAAAACGGTAAATTCGAACGAATCTCGCAAGGAAAAACCAAAGAAAAATGCCTGCAGGATACGGCCCTGCAGGCATGAAATTCAGAAGATTTTTAAGGTTTCCCTTCCATCCCGTATCTTTTCAACTGGAGCTGATCTGCTCTGATCGATCGGATTGGGATTTCCGGTATGGCGATTAAAGATGGGTTACGCGTTCCTTGATTTCCTGGGTACGGCCCTGGTTCCAGAACTGGGTGCCGATGTATCCGCAGGTACGACGGGCAACGTTCATCTTGGACTGATCGGTATTGCCGCAGTTCGGGCACTTCCAGATCAGCTTGTGGCTTTCGTCCTCAACGATTTCGATTTCGCCGGAATAGCCGCATTCCTGGCAGTAGTCGGATTTGGTGTTGAGCTCGGCATACATGATGTTGTCATAAATATGCTGGATGAGCGCCATAACCGCCTGCAGGTTGTTCTGCATGTTCGGTACTTCGACGTAGGAGATGGCTCCGCCTGGAGACAGTTTCTGGAACTGCGCCTCGAAGGTCAGCTTGTCGAAGGCATCGATCGGTTCGGTAACGTGAACGTGATAGGAGTTGGTGATGTAGCTCTTGTCGGTTACGTGCGGGATGATGCCGAAACGGTCCTGCAGCTTCTTGGCGAAGCGGTAGGTCGTCGATTCCATCGGGGTGCCGTACAGAGAGAAGTCGATGTTGGTTTCAGCTCTCCATTTCGCGCAGGCAGCATTGAGGTATTCCATGATGCGCTTGCCGAATTTTGTGCCGACTGGATCGGTGTGGGAAACGCCGGTCATGTACCATACGGCTTCGGAAAGTCCGGCATAGCCAAGGGAGATCGTGGAGTAGCCGCCGAAGAGCAGCTTATTGATGGTCTCGCCTTTTTTCAGACGGGCCAGCGCGCCGTTCTGCCAGAGGATCGGAGCCACGTCGCTTGGCGTATCGAGCAGACGGTTGTGACGGATCATCAGGGCGCGGAAGCAGAGATCGAGACGTTCGTCAAAGATGCGCCAGAATTCTTCGTAGTCGCCTTTGGAAGAGCAGGCAACGTCAACGAGGTTGATGGTGACAACGCCCTGGTTGAAACGGCCGTAGTACTGCGGTTTGCCTTCTTCGTTTACATACGGTGTAAGGAAGGAACGGCATCCCATAGCCGGGTAGCAGTGGCCTTCGCCGTTTACGTCGATTTTGAGCTTGAGCATCATCTTTTCGGAGATGTAGTCCGGTACCATGCGTTTCGCGGTGCATTTAGCGGCGAGCTGCGTCAGGTAGTAGTACTTGCTGTCCGGATGGATGTTGTCTTCTTCGAGAACGTAGATCAGTTTCGGGAAAGCCGGAGTGATGTAGTGGCCGGTTTCGTTTTTAACACCGAGAATTCTCTGCTTGAGAACCGCTTCGATGATGGAAGCCAGGTCCGCTTTGGTCTGCGGATCTTCCACTTCATTGAGGTACATGAAGACGGTGATGAACGGAGCCTGACCATTTGTAGTCATCAGGGTGATGACCTGATACTGGATGGTCTGTACGCCCTTTTCGATTTCCTTCTGGACGCGCATTTCTGCGATTTCGTTTACGGTTTCGTCATCCGAAGGCAGGTTCATGGCGTTCAGTTCGTCGCGTACTTCCGCACGGGCTTTCGCACGGGAAACGGCTACGAACGGAGCCAGGTGAGAGAGGGTGATCGACTGACCGCCGTACTGGGAGCTGGCCACCTGCGCGATGATCTGTGTTGCAATGTTGCACGCGGTGGAGAAGCTGTGCGGTTTTTCGATCATGGTTTCGGAAATAACGGTTCCGTTCTGAAGCATGTCCTCCAGGTTGACCAGGCAGCAGTTGTGCATGTGCTGGGCAAAGTAGTCGGAATCATGGAAATGAATCAGTCCATTGTCGTGGGCTTCCATGATGTCGTGGGGGAGCAGGAAGCGGCGAGTGATATCCTTGGATACTTCACCGGCCATATAGTCACGCTGAACAGAGTTTACTAATGGGTTTTATAGCGATAGGTAAGGCTTTGATGCGATCTCTGCCTTTTCCCCCGCTTCACACCGTGCATGCGGCTTTCACCGCACACGGCGCTCCATCGATGCGTTCCGTTTTCCTTCGGTTTCGGCTTTTCTCTCTGGAAAAACCGCCGCCCGGAAAGCGAGTCTGAATAAAATGTTTTGAAATCCGGCTTGAAAAGTCGGAAGAAGGTGCATCGACTTGAGGTCATCGCTCGCTCTTCCATTACAGAAGAGGTCATCGCTGCGGCCTCGGCTTTTGGGCAGCAGTTTGGCGGCTTATTGTTCTTCGCCCGCCTCCCGGAGGCTGCTGCTTTTCTGTGTTCCCCGTTTTCTATCCGTGCATACAGACTTAGGTTTTTGCTATGGACCTGCCGGCTCGATCAGACCCGCCGCCTCCATTGAGGCTTCGTCTGATACGGACGTTCATACAAACAATTCTTACTTGTCCGCACCGGCGCGCGTATCGCGCCTGCGCATTTCTGCGCCGGAAAACTGTAGATCCGTACATTCGCAAATTCGTCAGCACCGTCTGGTGCATTCTGACCATATCTGTTTTATGGACTTCCGGCCTATGGGCTGCGCTCCGCGAGGCGGAGGTTTCGCTCTGCAAAAAGCAGGCTGCGGCAGCTGTCGGCCGACTTTACCGGGCTTCATACCCCGGATTTCAAACCTGGCGGCGCAGGATCTGTTCACTTCCTGGCCTTTTGAAATCCGGCGCATGCCGGAGACTTAAAGAGAATTTCTGCGGGCTGTTGGGGCCGGCAGAAATTCTTCAAAAACGGAGTTCATCACAATGTTCGAAATGTATCTGTTCGAACGTCTTTTTGTGATGTCTGATCTTTTCAATCAGAAACGCATCGCACTGTTTGAATTTTCCTGTTTTACTTCTTCGTTATTTCTCTCCAGCAGAGACATGATCTGCTGGTCGGTCGAGTTGGTTTTGCGTACGAGAGCACGCTCGTAGCGGTAAGTGATGTAGTTCTTGGCAACGGCGTAGAAACCATGGCTCATCAGAGCGGCTTCAACCATGTCCTGGATTTCCTCCACGCCGGCAGCGCGGTGGAGATTCTCACACTTTTCAGCAACCAGAGCGCTGACCTCAAGAATTTCTTCTTCGGTCATCTGTCCGTGAGTCGTTGCTTTGTTGGCTTTGCGGATGGCGTTTTCGATTTTCGAAACGTTGAAGATGACTTCTTCGCCGCTTCTCTTAATTACTTTCATTGGCTGTGTTTTCTCCTTTCTGAAAATTTGAAATAAATTCAATGAACGCTTCCTCTGGGGAAGACGTTTTATACAACTGGTGTTTCTAAAAAAGTTCAAAAGCCTCACGATTCGGCCGGAGTGCCGATCTCGCGGGGTTCACGGACAAGTATAAGCACGAAAAATCGCAAGAGAAAGCGGCAAGTCTTCATTTTCTTAAAAAGATAAACGATCCCACAATTTGGAATGACACGCCAAAATTGCCTTAAAATTCACAAAAATGGCGTTCTGCTGGCGCAAAACGCCGGCTTTTTGCCGTTTTCGGGCTTCGCTATACCTTTGGTGAATAAGCGAAAGATAAAGGGGCAAAAGCAGTAATGCGGCAAGCTTAATGGCATATTAAAAATATAGCTAAATCAAGCCCCTATAATATATGGTAAAAAGCCAGCGAAATATGGGAAAAAAGAACGGCTGAGCGCAGGGCTTCCGAAAACGGAAACCATCGCTCAGCCGTGTCTGTCTAAGAATTGAATAACCTGAAATTTACCCGATTTGACGCCTCTAAAGCTCAGTTCTGGAGTAAAGAGCCTGTCCGACAATTCGAACGGGAATATCCATGACTTCCTGCATGGAATAGACACGGGGTTCAACTTCGTCGTTGGCGGGCTGGAGAATCCAGTAGTTGTTTTTCTTGATCAGCTTCTTAACCGTTACTTCCTCCTCTCCGATCAGAAAAACGCCGATTGCCCCCGACGGAAGGTCAACGCATTTGCGGATGTAAAGAAGGTCGCCCTCATGAATGTGAGCGCCTTTCATGGAATCGCCGCGAACCCGCAGAAAATAGTCGCCGCGATTGTAATCCTCTTCTGAAACTTTGACGTAATCGACAATATTTTCATCGGCCAGAAGCCCGTAGCCGGCTTTGACCTCGCCAAGAATCGGGCGCGTATACGCATAGCGGGCTACGCTTGTCATCTCGTCAAAATCAATGTGAAGCATCTCGCTCAGCTTCTCGAGCGCTTCGGGCGTAATTTTCCGGATCTTTCCGCTGCACCAGCGGGAAACGGTGGAGCGGGTTACGCCGCAGTAGTCGGCAATATAGTCATTTGTTACATTGTTCTGGTTTTTAAATTCAGTAAGGATCTGTGGAATATTCGGTTTCATGTCTATAGTATAGCATTGTTCGCGCAAGATAGGCGCAAAGGTGAAATATATTTCTAAGTTTCATGGTGCGTAAAAGCGCAAAAAGTGCGTAAGCAAGTTGAAAAGATGCCTGTTTATTTCTATACTGAGCCTATGAAACGAGTCATTGTTCACAGCGATATAAATCACTGCTATGCCCAGATTGAAGAAATGCTTCGCCCTCAACTGCGCAACGTACCGATGGCTGTGGGAGGCAGCGAGGAAAAACGAAACGGGATCATCCTGGCCAAAAACGATCTGGCCAAGGCCAAAGGCATCAGGACGGGGGAATCTCTGCGGGAAGCCAGACGGAAGTGTCCGGATCTGCTGATTATTCATCCAGACTATGACGCATATATTTACTATACGGAGAAGATTAAAGATATTTACCGTAGATATACGGACCGGGTGGAGTCCTTCGGTCTGGACGAGGCCTGGATCGATCTGACGCATTCGCAGCGTCTTTTTGGAGACGGCATCGATCTGGCACGACGGATTCAGGATGAGGTCTTTGAGACGTACGGCATTACCGTCAGCATGGGCGTTTCCTTCAACAAGATTTTCGCCAAACTGGCCAGCGACCTGCTCAAGCACAAGGGGTTTGTGGTCGTTACGGAAGACGATTTTAAGGAATTCATATGGCCGCTTCCGGCGGAAGATCTGCTCATGGTCGGATCGCGCACACGCAAAAAGCTGAACGAGATGCGCATCTTTACCATCGGCGATCTGGCCAAGGCGTCTCC
This sequence comes from Allobaculum fili, assembly GCF_020969955.1. NCBI lineage: Bacteria > Bacillati > Bacillota > Erysipelotrichia > Erysipelotrichales > Erysipelotrichaceae > Allobaculum > Allobaculum fili. The sequence continues at coordinate 13,901 of NZ_JAHDSX010000009.1, forward strand.
CGAGCGGCTCACTCGCCGATTTGGCGTAATGGGCGGTCTGCTCTGGAACTATGCCAACGGGTTCGATCAGAGCGAAGTGCATCTGAACGGCTACAAGCGGCCGGTCAAGTCGGTCGGCAATTCCAAGACGGTGGTTCATGACATTACATCCATAGCGCAGCTGCAGGAAGTGTTCCGGGTTCTGAGCGAATCCATCGCGGCCAGACTGCGCAACGATCACATGAAATGCAATCGCATCAGCATTTCTCTTCGTTCCACGGAACTGAAAACGAAAGGCTGTCAGAAAAAGCTCGTACGCCTGACGGATCTGGCCAGCGACATTCTCGAGGCGGCCATGCAGCTGACGGCGTCTTTGAAACTGGAAGAAATCTGTCTGCGGTCGGTCGGCATTTCGGTAAGCGGTCTGTGTCAGGATGCCGGGTTTGATCAGGGCGACCTGTTCATGGATCTGGAACAGATCGACCGTCAGCGCAAAATGGAACAGGTTCTTTACGACATTCGGGTTCGCTACGGCTACGATGCCTGCCGCATGGCTTCGAGTCAGGTCGATGCGAAGCTGACGGACTTTGATCCGCTCGGTCTCCTTCATAATGTGCATCCCATTGCCCCGCTGGACGGGCCGATTGAAGTATGAAGTACTACAAATACTACGTCGATGTGGTGACGCTGATTCTTCAGGACGGCGCATTGCGGCCGCTGTTTGTCTGCTGGGACGGTCATCGCTATAAAGTCGACAAAGTGCTGTCGGTCAGGGAAATGTATTCCAAAGCCGGCGGATGCGGCATCTGCTATCTCTGCAAAATGCAGGGACAGATGCGCAAGCTGTACTGGGAAAGAAACCGATGGTTTCTCGAATCGGAAATTTTTGTGCCGGGCCATCAGGAGGCGCCGCTCACGGCAGACAAAGCGTCCGGTTCCGGTCGTACCGGTTCCGGCCGATAGCGATGCAGCCCGACGGCATAGCGCGCTGGGATCGATCTGGAAAGACTTTCGAAGAGCGAAAGAAGAACCAGAACGCTTTCGAAGAGAAGACTGGAAAGAACAAAGAACGAAAAAACGAGAATTTCGGAAAAGAACGGCGACAACGAGACGAGATGGAAAAAGACGGCAGACCGCCTGGATCACCTGGATCAGGCAAGAACTGCCGTCTTTTTGCATTTTTCTTGGGGGATGGATTTCGGACTGCGGGATCAGTCTGGACTGTCTTTTCCATCGCTGTCTGCTTCGGGGTGGACAGAAGGGGAAACCAGAATTTCGCGCGAAGCCGAAGGCGTGAGCTCTTCGGAAAGAATAAACGTTCTTGATGGATCGATTACCGGTTCGAGTTCGTCGAACGGCGCTTCTTCTGGAACGGCGATATCCTGCGGTTCCGTTTCAAAGCCGGACGGTCGCAGAAACGCGGCCATTTCCTGTTCGTCCCAGGTGCGGGCGGCGCGAAAGACATCGCGCACGATCTGCATTCTGGGCGAAGGGACGCCTTCTTCATAAATTAAAAGTGCGTCCGCAAGCAGGTGACTGTTGAGAAGAACGTGAAAAACAAACGGATCCTGCGTGGGCTGCAGTTTTCCTCTGGCGCCCAGAACGATCGGGCGCTCAATCATGGAAAGGGAGGGAGCCAGTCCATCTGGGTCGTTCAGGAGTTTTTCCAGCCGGTCGATCCAGACGGCTTTCAGACAGTTTTCGCCTTTGAGAATGCTCAGCGCGTGAAAGGCCATCTGATACTGACGGATGAGAAGCGCTTTGCACTGTCGGGGGCTCAGTCCCCGGCTTCGAAAATCCGAAGCGTGCCGGCGTGCGAACGATTCGGTTAACGGATGCGCCGCCAGCCGTGCGGCCTGACGGACGCTTTTCGCACTCCAGCGGGCGTCGCTGGCTTCGAGCTTTTTCATGAACGCGGCTTCGGAAAGCGCGCAGCGCCGGCAGATCGTTTCACGCAGCGTGTCGAGTTCCTTCTGATCCAGATGGGAGGAGGCCGCAAAGCGATAGAAGCGTGCGGGATGGCGAAGCGGACCTTCGGTGCTGGAAAGCCGCCTTGCGATGTCTTCTTTGCGCATGAGTCCTCCTTTCCATGAATCGTCTGACGCAGACTATCGATATTTGAATGGAATCGTATGCGGGCAGATCTCTGAAAAAACTATAATCGACAGGCAAAGTTCTGCTCCATATTTTTGCCGCAAATTTCCGGAGAAAACCGAAAGCAGCTCGCGCTTTCCGGAAAGCCGTCTGGCCGGTTCGAACGGGGCGGCCCGGGAAAAATAAATCGATTTCGAGGTTAAGCGCTTGCCCGATTCGGATACAAAAAAGGGACGATAATTATTGCTTTGAAAAGCGATAATATTTTTGGATTACCGGCCAAAATGGTATAAAGTATCGAAGAAACGATAAGAACCCGCCTGTTCAGCCCTTCGTTTGCGAAGGGTGGAAAGCCGAAATGATGAACCCGTCCGAGAATTTGCAGATCTCTGTGAATCTTTGAGCGACTCATACGGCGCAGGCGGTTTTTATTGGGATATGATTCTGATAAAAGAGGAGGAGCTTTGTAACCATGGCTAAGAAAATTATCCAGGTTGAAGAGAAGGTTCCAGGCAGACTGCTTTTCCCGCTTTCCCTCCAGCATCTGTTTGCGATGTTTGGAGCGACTGTACTGGTTCCGTTTATCTTCAACATCAACCCGGCCATCGTTCTGTTCATGAATGGCGTGGGTACCCTGATGTACATTGCGATCACCAAGGGAAAAGCGCCGGCTTACCTTGGCAGTTCGTTCGCGTTTTTAGGACCGGCACAGATCATCATCGCCAAGTGGGGCTATTCCTACGCCCTTGGCGGATTTGTTGCGGTCGGCTTTCTCGGATGCATCATCGCGTTCATTATCAAGAAGTTTGGAACGAAATGGATTGATATTGTACTTCCCCCGGCGGCGATGGGTCCAGTTGTTGCTCTGATCGGTCTTGAACTGGCCGGCAGTGCAGCCAGCACCGCGGGTCTGGTCGGCGATGCCGTCAGCGCCCATAACATTATTATTTTCCTGGTAACCCTCGGCGTGGCCATCATCGGCAACGTCTGCTTCCGTAAATTTTTCTCGATTATCCCGATTCTGATTGCGGTTGTCTGCGGCTATCTCACAGCAGTATGCCTGGGCGATGTGGATTTCTCTCCGGTTATGCAGGCCAGCCTGTTCCAGATGCCGAATTTTCAGTTCCCGAAATTTGAATGGGGCGCGATTCTGACGATGCTGCCCGTACTGCTCGTTATCACTTCCGAGCACGTTGGTCATCAGATCGTCACCAGCCAGATTGTCGGCCGCGACCTGATCAAGGATCCGGGTCTCGATCGTACGATTTTCGCGGATAACTTCTCGACCATGATTTCCGGTCTCGTTGGGTCGGTTCCAACAACGACCTACGGCGAAAACATCGGCGTTATGGCGCTGACCGGCGTCTACTCCGTCTACGTTATTGGCGGTGCCGCGGTTCTCTCCATTCTCTGCGCCTTTATCGGTCCGCTCTGCGCACTGATTCAGTCCATTCCTTCCGCAGTGATCGGCGGCATTTCCTTCCTGCTTTACGGTATGATCGGCGTTTCCGGTCTGCGTATTCTCATCGATGAGAAAGTGGATTACTCCAACACCGTAAACATGATTCTGACCGCTGTTGTCTTCGTAGTCGGCCTGTCCGGCGTAACAATCACGCTTGGCGATGTCAGCCTGTCCGGCATGGTTCTGGCTGCAATGACCGGCATTCTGCTGTCGCTTCTGTTCTTCATCTTCGACAAGTGCCACCTGCTCAACGAAAGCTCCCGCGAGCCGCAGGATGAAATGAAGGTTCTTGACGAAGTCATCGCAGAAGAAGACGCGCACAAAGCCGAAGCTGCAAAATAGTCCGCCTCATTTCAATTGAATAGAAAACGGCCCAAAGCCGTAAAAAGAACGCCCCGCATGGATTTGCGGGGTTTTCTTCTGGGCAAATGGATGAAAAGAAATCACTACGGATGGAAAAATAAAGCCATGAATACTCGAGAGATTACCAATCTGACGATTGAAGAAAAATTTGAAGTGACCATTTCGCTGATTTTTCTTGGCGTTGGTCTGTTCTGTCTGTTCTTTCCGCAGATCAGCGCGGATTCCATCATGATCAGCGCCGCCATTCTGACGAGTGCATCTGCCGTTCTGCTTCTGTATCAGGCGATTCGCTACCATCGCACGATGGATCTGCTCAAGGCGCTGGCCGCCGGCATTCTGGCCGGGGTGTTCTGGAGCTGGAGGGCAGAAGGCGTGCGGATCGTCTGTCTCGTCTTTGCGATTTACATATTCGCGATCAGCGTGATCGTCGCGCTTGAAGGCGTCTTGGATCTGCGCGAAAAGTCGAAAACCGGATGGAGCTTTATTCTGTTCGGTCTCGGTGACTTTCTGATCTGCCTGTTCGCGCTGCTGCTGTATACGCGCGATCCGTCTTTAGTGCAGCGTCTGAGCGGCGTCTATCTGGTCTGGCAGGCGATTCAGATGTTTGTCGAACTGTACGTCTTTCATCATCACAAAGGTTCGCGTGCCTGGTCCTTTCGCCGCTGGAGTTCGCTGCCGGTTTATCTGGTCGCCGTCGGTCCAAGCCTTGTTCTGCGCTATGCGCGAAAAAAGAATCTGAGTAAAAAGGCGTTCACTTCGGTAGCCAATAAAAACGACGACCCCGTCAACCTGCGCGTCTTTATCCATTCCGGTCTGAAAGGCGACAAGCAGTTTGGTCATATGACCTTTTCCTACAAAGGCGTCATGTTTTCGTATGGCAACTACGATCAGGAAGACGAAAAGCTGTTTCGTACGTTTGGTCCGGGCATTCTGTTTACCGCACCGGCGGATATTTACGTCAACAACAGCTGCGTCTATGAAAATTCGATTCTGTTTGAATACGGTCTGCACTTAACCTCAGAACAGGAGGAGCATCTCGTTTCGCTTTTAAAGGACGTCTTCAAGCCGGCCTATCGCTGGTACAGTCCGCTCTTTCAGGGGCCGGTGACAAAAGAGCGCTTCAAGACGTACGAATCCGATTATGCCAGCCGCCTGGAATGGAGAACCGGCGCGAAGTTTTACAAGTTTCGCACCGGCATCTGGAAAACCTACTGGGTTTTAGGCCGCAACTGTTCGCTGTTTGCCTCCGATCTGCTGCATCAGATCGACTCGTCCATCGTCATTCCGCGCGGCATCAACACCCCGGGCGAATATTTTGAATACTTTGAAGAAGCCATTCAGGACCCCGACAGCAACGTCATCTGCCAGTCCTGGCATTCCGCTTCCGATCCCGACACGCTTTATCCGACAGCCCTGTAAAGACAGGGCTGTTTTTTAATCGGCAATTCGGCGATGGGGGCATCCTTGAGGGCGTGGACGCTTATTTTCCGGCTTTTGGACCTTTCTCTTTCTGCTTTCGTCTTCGGCGGGCGATCAGCCGCTCAAAGCTGCCGCTTTCAATGAATTCCGCCAGCGTGTACTGATCGAGCATTGTTACCGTGCAGGCCAGCCCCTGCGCCGCTTTTCGATAGCGTTCCTGCAAATGGGCGGGAAGAACCATATAGGCCAGACGCAAAGAGGACGACAGCGATTTGGAAAAGGTGTTGATGTAGATGACTTTTTCCTGCGCATCCTGCGCATACAGCGTCTGCAGCGCCGGTCCGTTCTGGAAAAATTCAGAGTTGAAGTCATCTTCAATCAGATAGCCGCTCTTTTCGGCAATCCAGCTGAGGTAGCGCTTGCGCCTCGATGCACTGGCGACGATGCCGTCGGGATAGCTCGAAAAGGGCGATACCTGCAAAAACTGGGCAGAGGAGTTTTGCAGGGCGTCGGGCTGAATGCCGTTTTCATCCAGCGGCAGAGGATGGAGCGTTGCGGACATGGAGGCGTAAATATTTCGCATGGCGGGATAGCCGGGCGCTTCAAAGGCCACGTGAAATTCGCCTGCGAACATACGGGCCAGCAGAACGTACAGATCCTGCGCGCCCGAGGCGATGACGATCTGATCGGGATGCACCTGCAGATGGCGGCTGTTGTGCAGATAGAGCGCGATGACGTTGCGCAGTCTGGCACTGCCCCAGGCGGGAGATGTCTGCATCAGATAGTCCTGATCGCGGCTCATGACCAGGCGCATCGTTTTAAACCAGAGCGAGGAAGGAAAATCCGGATCGCTCTTTTTTTCATCCGGCGCCAGCAGATGCATCTGAAAGTTTTCCGGGCGGTTTCGACGGTTCCCTTCCGAAACGAAGACGCCTTTGCGCTCCCGGGTTTCCACGTAGCCTTCCTGTTCGAGCAGATCGAGTGCCTGTTCGACGGTAGAAAGGGAGACGTCCAGATCCATTGCCATCGTCCGTTTGGACGGAAGACGGGTGTGTTCGGGGAAATGGCCGGACTCAATATCCTGGCGAAGATGGAAGTACAGGCTCTGAGCGAGCGGTTTTTTGAGGGGGTAGCTAATCATCTGGTCTGCTCCTTTATTCTTTTTCTGAACCTTTTGATCAGTTCAGATCTGAGTATACTAAACGCATGACCGGCCAATCCATGAGAATATGCATACAGAAGCAATCGTCGACGCATGGATCCTGTACGGCATGTAAAAAAGATCCCTTTGTCTGTTTTGCAGCACAACCGTGCCGCAAAACAGACAAAGGGATCCGTTCGATCGCTTTAACGCAGATCTATGATCCATCCCAAAGGACTGTGCAAAATGCAGACAGTCCCCATAAGAAAGAAGGTCTTTTCCATGCATCTTTCCACCCCCGCAAAATCCAGTACGGCCCGTCCGTTTTCCGTTCTCTGGCTGACTACCTGTGCCATGTTCATGGCGCTGACCATTATGCTCTCAAGCTTTGGTGTTCCCGTTCCGGGCGGCAAGCTGTACCTTTGCGACATCGCGATTACGACCGCGGCCATCCTGCTTGACCCCCTTGGGGCCATGCTGGTGGGAGGCATCGGTTCCTTTTTAGGCGATGCCATCTTCTATCCCGCTCCGATGTTTGTTTCACTGGTCGTTCACGGCCTGCAGGCGTTCGTGATCAGCTGGTGCGCCCACAACCTGTTTAAGAACAAACCGTTTTACGGCGCTTTAGTCGGCGTGATTCTGGGCTGCATCATTCTGGTCGGCGGCTATACGCTGGGCAAAATCTACGTGTATTCCAACTTTGAAACGGCCATGCTGAAAATGCCGTATGAAATTGCGCAGGGCGTTCTCGGCGCAAGCTGCGGTCTGCTGCTGACGTACGGCATGGGCCTGCGCAAAATCTTCATGCATATGGCCTCCCGCTCACACGCTTCCCGGATCTGATCGAAAGAGGGGACAGCGTGTACATTGGCGATGTGTATTCGCTATATAAAACGGAATATAAAACGGAAAATTGTCCGTTTTGAAATACTGTTATTCCCGGAGCCTCCTTGAGGCTCTTTTTTTCACCCAGAACGAGCAGGCAGCGCAAAAAAAGAGCTCGCTTTTCAGGAACTCTTTTCTGTAATGCATTATAAAGCCGCGGCTTTCTGCTTTCTAAAGGATCAATGGATCTGTTTTGTCCCTTAGAAAGAAAAGGGGACGAAGCCATCGGATTTGAGGAGTTTTTTTCTTAAAGGGGAATTTCTTCCATGCTGTACCAGGCGATGTCTTCCTGCTTCCAGCCGAAACGGTTCAGAGCCTCGTATTCATCGTGGCTGGTCGTAAAATGATGTGCACCGCTTTTTGCATTCGGGTTGTAGACGCGATAAAGCGGTGTAGACGATCCGGCAGCGGAATAGAAAGCGATGCCTTCATCGTTCCAGCCCAGTTTGACCAGCCGTTCTTTTTCCTGAACATCCGTTGTGTAGTGATGATCTCCGGCATTTGGATTATACAGTCTGTAGATCGCGTACGGACTTTCTTCCGGGGCAAGCCAGTGTGAGGTTTCTTCTTTCCAGCCGATTTTTCCAAGATAGTCTTTTTCCTTTTCGTCGCTGGTAAAGAAATGTTCGCCGCTGTTTGGATTATACAGACGGAAAACGGTATCGGTCGGGGCCGTAACATAGACGTACTGCTTTACATCAAGCGCAATATCCCGAACGACCAGTTTCTTGCCTGGAAAAGCCGCTTCCAGTTTTTTCATATCTTCTTCCGTATATTTCACATCGACATACACGTTGGTCGACCCTGGAGCGACCGCCTGCCAGTTGCCGGCCCCATCCATGGTAAAAACTTCGGGGTGATCGGGGATGACTTGCAGGCAACCTTCTACTTCTACGCCTTCAACCGGCTCAAGGGAAAACTCGATTTTCCCGTTTTCTTTCCAGTTTACAGTTTCGATGGATTCCAGATCGATGCTTTCCAACTGAGGAGTGATATCGATCTCTTCTTGTTCCCCTGCTGCCAGAACGGGTGTACCGCTTGCTCCAGCAGCAAGAAGCAGGGCTAAAGTACCTTGAAACAAAACGTTCTTCTTCATGTTGATTCCTTTCTAATTTCCATAGAAGACAATACCGTCATTCTGCCATCCGGTGGAGACAAGATAATCTTTTTCTTCTTCAGAAATAGTATATAAATGAGAACCTGTAGTCGCATTAGGATTGTATAAGCGATAGACTGGATAACCAGTTAAATCTGTTCCCCAAGCAATTCCTTCATAAAGCCAGCCTGAGTTTTCCAGGAAGGTACGCTCATTTTCGTTCATCGTGAACAGATGATCTCCGGCATTAGGATTATAAAGCTGATATACGTTATAGCCGGCATCATTTCCAAACCATGCACAGTTTTCATATATCCAGCCAGCACTCATAAGCGAATATACTTCTTTTCCTTTGGCTGTATAGTAATGCTCTCCACTATTGGGGTTATATAGACGGAATACAGACTGAGTACGCATATTCCAAGATGAAATTGTTGAATATTTTTCATCATTGATACGAACTCCAAAATTTCCTGTATCTGATCCATATCCATGTACGCCTACAACCTGGTTTGACTGATTATAGATCGGGCTTCCGCTTTGGCCGCCCGTTGAATCAAGATCATAGTAAATGAAATCCTGTGTAAGAGATTTAATGCTTCCTGAGATTGTCCACATATTATGGGAACGAGTGACCGTTTTTACATCAGAAGGATATTCTGAGATGGAAATCTGGGTACTTGTCGAGAGGCTTTTACTTAGTGAAAGAGTACCGGTCTTATACCCAATAGGCTTTTCCAGTTTGATAATTCCAATATCATCCGATGTTTCCTCGTTTGATGTCCAATTGTTTGGGACAATGAGTCTAGATGCAACAGCGGATCCATAAGGGGTTTTTAGTTCTGTTTGACCAGGATAGACAGTTACTTCTTTTGCCCAGCCTCTTTCCAAATCGTAAAGACAATGAGCACTCGTCAGGACGGTATCTTCATCGATTAAGCAGCCAGAGCCCCTATAGTTTTTTTCTTCGCCCCCTTCTTCAAAAACCATGTTCAAAAATACAATGGATTTGAACGGGGCTACTTCTGTGTTTTCTACGAGAACACGATCGTCATTGCCAATAATGTTCTCTGCGTTTTCCAAAGTGCCTTGTGTTTTGGAAAGAGTTGTACCTTCGGATACGGGACCAGAACCATGCTCAGTATTATGGATATCCCAGGCTTTTGAATCATTTGAAGCTTCTTCTTGAGCGGCATAAGCGTTGATGGGCATAGCCAGTATTAATGCAGCACACATCAGGGAAGAAGCAAATTTCTTTCTCATATAATAATTTTCAGTACCTAACAAAGGAGACTAGTTCACTAGGGTTACCTGTGTCTCGAAAATAGTTCTCTCTATGCCAGCATGAAATCGTTCAATTCATTGGCTAATATCACGACAGGGTGACTATATAGAAAGAAAGACTGAGCTTATTTAATGATTTTATTTTCTACCTTGTTATCCCTCCTGTTCTTTTTTGTAACAAAAGGGATTTGTCCATTTGATCCAGTAATAGGAATCGACACTTCAGTTGCTGATTGTCGATTTCTGGGGGTTTTACGGCATATACACAAAATGAATGGATGCTAATACATTCGAGGAGAGGTATAGCCTTTGATTAGAATAAGCTGCCAGTTTCTTTGCTAATAGAATCCTTTCTTGGTTATAGTTTATGGCTGATGTATCCGCCTATCAAGATTAGAATTTAATTTTTAGACAGTTTAATATTTTTATACATTCATTTTGAAATTTTTAAAAGAAAACTACACCCCGTAAGGTGGACACGAAAGTGTGCCAGCCTATTTCTTTTACAGGCTATAACTACCAGTATTGATAGTTTTCCTTTTGCATCTGCTCCATACTCTCTGCGTATACTGAGACTGTATGAACTATTCAGCCATCGTTTTAGCCGCCGGCAAGGGCAGCCGCAGCGGCCTTTCCTATAACAAAGTTCTCTATTCGTATCAGAACGAGCCCATTCTTATGCGCAGTCTGCGTCTTTTTCAGTCGGATCCCGATTGCCGGCAGATTGTTGTCGTATGCGCCCAGAGCGAGAAAGAAGAATTTGAGACACGCTTTAAATCGACAGGGTGTGAATTCGCGATCGGCGGAAAAGAGCGGCAGGATTCCGTTCTGGCCGGTCTGAAGAAGGTTCGTGAACCGTATGTGATGATCCATGACGGCGCCAGACCGTTTTGCACGCGAGCCCTGCTTGAACGGATTAAAACCGCGCTTCGCTATGCCCAGGGCGTCATTCCGGGGGTGGCTGTGACGGATACGATCAAGCAGGTGGATGAAAACGGCATGGTCATCGCAACGCCCGTCCGCTCCACGCTGCGCGCGGTGCAGACCCCGCAGGCCTTTGCGACCGAACAGATTCAAACGGCGCTGGAAATCGTGCGCGAAAAGCACTGGCAGGTCACCGACGATGCGCAGGCGATGGAACTGGCTTTGCAGATTCCCTCATATGGCGTGGAAGGCGATCCGGAAAACTTTAAAGTGACTTCCCGCCAGGATCTCGAACGGCTCGAAGAGCGTGAGAAATTTCGAATGGATGAAGCCGGCTGAAGCGCAGATCTGCAGAAATACCGAAATGCAGAAACGGGCTAGATCAGCCCAAGCTTCACGGTCTGGCGCGCTATCGCTTCGTTCAGCCGGTACGCATTTATAACAGAAACACAAAAAGAACCGTTTTTCAGACGGCCAGAGCCTGGATTTGAGGCTAAGGCGGTCAAAGGAAAAACGGTTCTTTTGTTTTTGAACAGCTAAAAAAGAGAACTGGGCGATCCTAAAATTCTTCTCTGGAAAGAAGCCGTCCGGAAAGCCAGAAGGACAGACACAGAAGGCCAATACAGAGAAGGGTGGCGATTACGCCCAGAACCAGGGCGTGTGACAGGATTTTCTGAACAGCCTGGGGATGTTCCGTCAGATAATCCATGAGCCAGATGGAAGCCAGCGCAAGAAGAGCGACGGCGATCATCAGCGCCTGAGAAGCGGCCTGTTTAAACCGGATATAAAAAGGAATCAGAATCGCGGCAAGCAGAAGGCAGATGACGGAGGCAAGCCAGACGAGAAGAAGCAGTTCGTTCATCGACAGATCCCGCTGAAGACAGGCAATGCCAAAGCACACCGCCATGGTCATGGCCCAGCAGGCCAGCACAAACAGATACTTCTCGATCAGATAGTCCTTGCGGGAAAAGGGAAGCGTAAAGAGAAAGCGGGCGGATTTGCCGGAGACGCCTTCCAGTACGCGGCGCGTGGAGAGGATGGTCAGAAACAGCGGGAAGTAAAGAATCAGAAAAGAGGACTGGCCCGAAAACAGAAAGCATACGATCAGAAACGCCATCATGAGCAGAAACCGCTTCTGCGATTTGAACCAGATCCAGTCGGATGTCCATAAGCCTTTCATAAAATTATTCCTTTCTTCCATCGGCCGCGATCAGCAGCAAATCGTCAATGCTACCTTTGGCCGCGGGATACTGCGGATAGTTGTCCTGATAAAACTGTCGATCGCTCACAAGCACGCGAACGGTATTTCCAAATGGGGCATGGGCGAAGACTGCGCTCTTGTCGAGGGCTTCATACTGCGCTTGATCCAGAGTGAGTATGCCCCATTCTTCCTGAAGCTCGTCGACGTTTTCGTGCAGGCACAGGCGGCCGTCGTGAATCATCCACAGATCGTCGCAGAGCGTTTCGAGATCGGAAGCAATATGCGAGCTGATCAGAATGGAGCGGCCGTCTTCCATCATGTACTCCTGCAGCAGGCCAAAAATTTCCTGTCGGGCTGCGATATCGAGGCCTGCAGTCGGCTCATCGAGAAGCAGAAAGCGGGGATGGTGGCTGAGGGCGGCGATGACTTTGCTCATGGCGCGCATGCCGTTGGAAAACGCGGAAAGCGGCTTGTGTTCGGGCAGACGCATTTTCGAGATCAGTGCCTTCCAGTACGGCCAATCAAACGTGGGATAGTACGCGGCCAGAATGCGGGCAATGTCGCTCAGACAGAGCGTTTCGGGAAAGCCGCTGTCCGCAAGCACGACGCCGATCTGCTGCTTTACGGAAACCGGAAGCGTTCCGGTGTTTGGATCGAGCAGGGAGATTGTTCCCTGTTCGGGCTTTTTCAGACCGAGAAGCAGGCGGAAGAGAGTCGTTTTGCCGGACCCGTTCAGGCCGACCAGAGCGGTCATGGATCCTTCTTTTAAATAGAAATCGTCGATCTGCAGCGTGAACGACGGAAAACGGCAGAGCGCATTTTGAATCTGAATCATGAGAGGTCTCCTTCCAGAAGCAGATGAACGATTTCGAGAATCTGTTCTTTGGAAAAATTCATTCGCAAAGCTTTTTGAATGGCGGCTTCAAAGGCGTCTTCTACCTGCTTCTGCATTTCTTCCTGGATCACGTTTCCCGAGATTTTCTCGACGAACGTGCCTTTGCCCTGAACCGTTTTGACAAAGCCTTCCGTTTCGAGAAGGTCGTACGCCTTTTTCACGGTCAGCGCGGAGATGTGGTATTCGCGGGCGATGGCCCGAATGGAAGGAAGCAGTTCGAGCGGTGCTAATTTCTGCTCCTTGATCTGCAGACGGATCTGATCGGCGATCTGTTCGTAGATCGGCGTCATGGAAGAGGGAAGTATTTGCAAAAGCATAAGCCGTGTCCTTTCCGGAATCCCTGTCCGGTCTGGATTCCTTGCGTAAACAGTATAGAACAGTTAAACAGTTGAAGTAAACACAATATAACAGCACAAACACATTTTCGAGTACAAACACATTTTCGAGACGTTCGAGTCGGCGCTCTCGGCCCTCAGCTCCTTTCTGCGTTTTGGGAGAAAGGGGCTTGTCCTTTCTGCTGGAGGCAAAAGCAGAATCAGACATCTTCTTTGCTACATATTCCGGAATCTTGCAGGGCGGTAAGAGAAGTACCCCAGACATTAAGGAAATGTTCAGACGTCGTTTTTGATCGGTTTCGATTCCTTTTCTACAATACGGGTATGACGCCACTCAAATACGATTCGCCAACTTCCCTTACTCAAGGTCTGTCTGCCGCGCAGGCATCTAAGGCCAAACCGAACACGATGGAAAACCGCCATCAGGAAAGTACGGGCGAACTGATGCTTTCTCAGTTTTTTACCTTTTTTAATATCGTCAACTACATTCTCGCGGGCCTGATTATTCTGACGGGCAGCTATCGCAACCTGCTGTTCATGGTTGTGGTGATTTCCAATACGCTGATCGGTCTGATTCAGAAAATCCGCTCGCGCCGCACGCTCAATAAGCTCGCGCTCATTCATCAACAGACGTATTCCGTTTTGCGCGATGGGAAATGGGAGCCGCTTCCGGTGGATCAGATCGTGCAGAACGATATCCTCCGTCTTTCGAGCGGCGCGCAGATTCCGTGCGACTGCCGCATTCGCGAAGGGTTCTGCCAGGTGAACGAATCGCTGCTCACCGGCGAATCCGACGCGCTCGATCGAAGCGCCGGTCAGGATTTGTACGGCGGCTGCTTCCTGGTCAGCGGCAGCGTGCTTGTGCAGGCTATCGCGGTCGGCGACGATCAGTACATGGCCTCGATTTTGCACGATGCGCGCAAGGATAAGGAAAGAGTGTCCCAGCTGCAGGAAATGCTGGATATGCTGATCAAGTTCTGCACGCTCATGCTCGTTCCTGCCGGCGTTCTTCTCTTTCTCAAACTGTTTTTCTACACCCGGCTGCCGCTCAATTCGGCCATTCTGAATACGTGCGCGTCGGTCATCGGCATGATCCCGGAAGGGCTGATGATTTTAACGTCGACCGCTCTGGCGGCGGCTTCGGTCAAGATGGCCAGACAGGCCGTGCTCATTCACGATCTGTATTCGGTCGAAAGTCTGGCGCGCGTCGATACGCTCTGCCTCGATAAAACCGGAACGATTACCAGCGGCAACATGCACGTGCAGGCGTTTCTTCCTCAGGGAGAGGAAACGCAGGAACAGCTGAAACAGGATCTGGCGGATCTGTTTGGATCGCTTGGCGATGACAATGTGACGGCCAAGGCGCTGCGGACGGCTTTGCAGGACTGGCATTCCCGCCAGAAAGCGGCCCGGACGTTTCCGTTTTCGTCCACAGCCAAATGTTCCGGCGCTGTCTTTGGCGATCAGACGTACCTGATTGGCGCCTACACCTTTCTGTTTGCTCATCCCGATCCGGCCGTGCTCGATCAGATCGAAGACTATGCCGCCAGAGGGCTGCGCGTTCTCGCCTTTGCCAAAGGACCCGAACTGTCTGCTCTAAAAAAAGGGGACTATACCCTTTGCGGTCTGATTTTAATCGAAGACGAACTTCGCCCGGATGCCCCGCAGATTCTCGATTACTTCCGTACGCAGGATGTGTCGATTAAAGTCATTTCCGGCGACATGGCGCAGACCGTGCAGGCGATTGCCGGCCGGGCTGGCGTAAAGGGAAAGACGATCGACATGCAAAACGTCTCAGACGATCAGATTGAAGACGTGGTCTCTGCTTATTCGATTTTCGGCCGCGTCAGTCCGGTGCAGAAAAAATTGATGGTCGAAGCCTTGCAGAAGCAGGGGCATACCGTCGGCATGACGGGCGATGGCGTCAATGACGTCATGGCGCTCAAGCAGGCGGACTGTTCCATCGCCATGGGCAGCGGCGCGCAGGCCGCGCTGGCGGTTTCTTCCTTTGTGCTGCTCAACAACCAGTTTTCGGTTTTGCCGCGCATCGTGCTCGAAGGCCGTCGCGTCGTCAATAACATTCAGCGCACGGCGTCGCTGTTTCTGGTCAAGACGATTTTCTCCTTTATTCTGTGCGTGCTGACGGTGCTGTGGATGCGTTCCTATCCGTTCATCCCGATTCAGCTGACGCTCGTTTCCTCTTTAGGCACAGGCATTCCGGCGTTCATTCTTACTTTTGAAAACGATACGAAACGCATACAGGGCAACTTCCTGGTCAGCGTGCTTTCGCGCGCCACGCCCGGCGCGCTGAGCGTCTGCCTGTCGATTGCGACGGCCTACATTTTATATGTCACGCAATGGATTCCTATGGATCAGGCGGCGTACCAGACGATCTGCACCATTCTCGCTTCGGTCAACGCGATCGGCGTTCTTTACTGGATCTGCCGTCCGCTTTCGCTCGTGCGTCTGCTGGTGATTACGCTGTGTGCAGCCGGCTATGCTGGGGTCATGGTTTTCGTGCCGTCTCTGTTTTCGCTGGCCGCACTGAATCCGATGCAGCTGATTGCGGCCGGCGCCATCGCCCTTGGCGAGCTGTTTGTGCTTTCGCTTTTGCAGAAAGCCGACTGGAACCATCTGTACGCCCGGTTTCTGCCTTCCTTTCTGAAGGAAGAAAAGCAGATTCTGGCCCGGGAATACGCGTGTGAAGAAGACAGGGATTGCTAAACAGAAAACGCACTGAAAACAGGCCAATTATGAATTGCCATTGTAACAAAAGCCTCTCTTCTTCCCTCTATAAGACAGAATTTGTATAAGGTTGACGTTAAGGAAGGCTGGTTTCTTTTTTTTCTATCACAACAAATGATTTGAAATCGGGAGAAAAACAATCCGCCTGATTCAGTTTCACTGAGTAATGGATCTGGAAATATTTATCCCAGAAATTAACTGGATCACCAGAAATGTAAAAATAGAGACGTCCATAATGGTAATTAACAGCACCAAAACTGTTAACTTGTATTTCACCATTTATGTACATCTCTATTTCACTACGAACAGTGGCCAATGGCGTAATTATCGAAATCGATACTGAAAAAATCGAAAAAGAAGAGAAATACGACGGATATTATTGCGTTGCTACTGCCCTGGAGTGGGAAGAATCCGAAATTCTCAAGGTATGTTCGCAGCGCTGGAAAATTGAAGACTGCTTTCGAATTATGAAGACGTATTTCGATGCACGCCCTGTGTATCTTCAAAAAGACGAGAGAGTTAAAGTCCGCTTCCTGATCTGTTACATGGCATTAATGGTTTTTCGAATTCTAGAGAAGAAGCTGGATAATAAATTTACCTGTTGCGAAATCATATCTTCATTACGATCATTCAACTATTACGACCTGTCTGGCCAAGGATACAGTTATGCGTATGAGCCAACAGAACTCACTCGAAGCCTGGCTGAATTAATCTCATTAGACCTGAACAAAACTTTCCCCACCACCAGACAAATGAAGAAAGTTATACGAGAAAGCAAAAACAAAAAGTGCAGCTACAAAGCGGCATAAAACTGAAAGGCGGTATCGACTTTAGATAAAGTAGATACCGCCTTTTTATCCAAAAGAACTGGCAAAGACCGGACTGTATCCAATAGGGAAAGGCTACGTGAATTAAAATATTCGCTACCGCCTCTATTTATATGTATTGTCGTTCCTATGTGTCAGCTAGTCAGTGACGCGGATGGACTGAATGACCTGATCTTCGACGGGTTTGTCGAGGAAATCGGTGCGGGTCATGGCGACTTTGTTTACGCCTTCCATGCCTTCGGTTACTTTACCGAACGCCGCATACTGTCCATCGAGATGCGGAGCATCGGCGTGCATGATGAAGAACTGGCTGCCGGCCGAGTCTGGACTGGCGGCACGGGCCATGGAGAGAACGCCGCGGGTGTGCTTGATGTCGTTTTGCGGGAAACCGTTGGCTTTGAATTCGCCGTGAATGGAATAGCCGGGGCCGCCGGTTCCGTTGCCTTTCGGGTCGCCGCCCTGAATCATGAAGCCCGGAATGACGCGGTGGAAAATCAGGCCGTCATAAAAGCCTTCGTTGGCGAGCTTTTCGAAGTTTTCGACGGTTTTCGGCGCTTTGTCCGGATAGAGCTCGCCCTTGATGATGTCGCCATTTTTCATGGTGATGGTAAAGTGTTTTGCCATAAGTACCTCCCAAGCCTTCGGCTGTGTCGGTTTTATTTTATACGGAAAATCGTTCAGGAGAAGAACGAGCCGCTTTTCCTTTTAAAAGAAAAAGAAAGTCCTGTCCTGCTTAAAAGAAAAAGAAAGTCCTGTCCTGCGCGGAGTACCGGTCAAATGGATGAGACTGAGATGCGTTTTGGCAGGCTTTGACGGATCGTTTACAATATTAGGATAAAAGCCGCGCGCTGCGGCAAGGAGGCCCTTATGACTGAAAATCGAGTACTGCTTTGCGCCCTGAGCGATCCCATAAATAATCCCCAGTTTTCGCAAAGCTTTGTGCGGGCGCTGCAGGACGCTGGCATCGAAGCCGAACTGGCCCGTTCGGCCATGGAGCCTCTTTCGGCGCAGGAAAAAGCGGAAGAGTTTAATCAGGCGCTGCGCTCCATGCGCTATTCCTGGATTTTTGATCTTTCCGGCGGCAATCTCGCCAATACCGTACTGCCCTGGCTGGATTACGACGCCTATCGTAAATCGGATGCCTACTATGCCGCATTTTCGGACGGTACCTGCATCGTCAACGCCCTGTCGACGTGCGCGCATAAAAAAGCGCTGCTCTTTGGGCTGTGGCAGCAGGAAAACATGAAGCAGGCGGTGGACATTATTGAAAGCGGCCGGGCCAGCTTTGATCTGATGGAGCTCAGTCAGGATTATTTCCCGCGCCACGCGCGCATTTACGGAGGCAACATGCGCTGCCTGCTCAAGCTGGCGGGAACCGGAAGAATGCCCGCTCTGGAAGATTCCTATCTGCTTCTCGAATCGTCTTCCGCGGATTTGTACAGCTTCGAATCGATGTGTGCGCAGATGGCGCAGACCGGACTGTTCACCGATTTGCGCGGCGTCATTTTCGGCCGCTTTAACCGTCTGGAAAAACAGTTTGAAAATACGGAAGACGCCTGGAAGGCAATGGGTGAAATTCTTCAGGCGTACTGCGATCAGCCGCTTTCCTTTTTTGGAGCGCCGAGTTTAGGCCATCTGCCCAACGGGCAAGGCATCTGGATCAGCGCCGGCTGGAAAGAAGAGCCGGCCAGAGCAGAAGAGGCTTCTCTCGAAGAACGCTCTGAAGACGAGACGACGGAGGCAGAAACCGCATCTGAAGGCATGATGGAGCAAGCTGAGCCGGCAGGCGAAGACACGCCGGCAGAAAAACAGCCGCAGACAAGTGAGAGCGCCCAGCCGATTGAAACCGTTTCTTCGATCGAAGAGATCGAGACCGTTGAAGAACTTCCCAAAGAACGTATGGATTCGGAAGAAGAAAGTTCGGAAGAAGAAAGTTCGGAAGAAGAAAGTATGGAAAAGACACAGACGCGTCTTGAGCAGCAGGCGAAAGAAAGCGCGGATCGTCTTTCCCCGGATCGCCCGCGCAAATCCGGCCGCTTTGGCACGTTCCTGCGCAGTTTCTTTGCCGCTCGCCCTGTACAAGAAGAGCCCGAAGAAATCGAACCGGAAAAAGGGGAATGGGAAGAGATCAGCGCCGAACAGGCCAGCGAACGCGTGACATCTGACCAGGATGCGGAGCCGCTACAGGCAGAGGAAGCTGAACCTGCAGAGCCGGAAAACACAGATTCGAAGATCGACTGAAATTCGGACGAAATTGAAAATATAGCGACTGGCGAAAACGTCCTGCGATTCAAATCCCGTAAAACCCAGGGAGCGCATTCCCGTTTTCCAAAACGGCATGGCCAGATCTGCAGCCAGAGATTTGGTCGTCTTGCAGGGGGTACCGAAAGAGACAGGAGGAGTATTTATGAAACATTCTTTTCCAAATTCACAATTTAAATCGTCCGGGAAAAAAGGACTGCCTTCTGTTTCTTTTCGTACGCTGATCGGCCCAATTGTGGCGCTGTCCGCCCTCTCGCTTATTTATGGGCTGGCCTATACCCAGCTTTTTCTGGGTACGCTTGCACTTTCCGGGATGATGGCGACGCTGCTGCGAATTCTTCTGCTTACGGGATATGGCATCGGTCTGTATGGCGTATGCGTCTGGATCTGGGGGAAAAAAGAAGGCGCATATTCCGGGCGAAGTCTTGGCCGGGCCGGACTCGGTTCGCTTTTTGTGGCGTGGCTCGTTTCGTTTGTTCTGGAACCGCTCAGCTATGCCGCTTCGCCGATCGTGGAAGGCTTCGGCAACGTCCTGGGCATTCTGGCCATCTTCTTTGTGCTGCCTGGCTTGATCGTCTTTTTTCAGGCGGTGTATACGGGAGCAAAAAGCTGGAGCGATCTGTTTTCGACGATGGCAACGCTGTTTCAGAAGGCGCCTGCGAAACGGATCAGCGTCTGGCTGGCCCTGTTTCTGCTTCTGTGGCTTGCCGATCTGTTTTTAGGCGGACCGCTCTGCACCGTATCGACCGGGGCGTTCGCCCGTCTGTTTGCGACGCTCGTTTCGCTTGGCGAGCCGGGCTGCTCGCTCCTGCTTCTTCTCTTTGCCCAGAACGGATCTCTGCCCCCGGCTTTATGGATCGGCTATGGTGTGCAGTTTGTCGCGGTGGTGATTTTGTCGGCGTACGTTCTGGCGTGGCAGGGAAAACTGAGCGAGTCAGACACTGGAGCGGATAGTTCGAAAAACGGGAAACCGCGGTGTTCGCGCAAAGGGGATCGCAAATGAGTACGGGTCTGGAGCTGCTCCGGCTCAGTCCGACGCAGAAAAGCTTTCTGGAGCGAAAGAAGATCGGCAGTCTGGAAGAACTTTTACAGACGTATCCGATTCGCTATATCCCGATTCTGCCCATCGAACAGTGGCAGGAAGGAGAAGAAGTTCTGTTTTGCGGCGAGATTTTGCGCAGTGAAAATCCGCATATGACCGGCATGAAAAAGGGCGTTGTCCGCTTTTTCGTTTCGGCCTGGGGACAGCAAATCGATGTCTCCGTTTTTTTTCAGGGCTACTATCCCCAGTTTCCGCCCGGCAAGACGATTACCGTCTGCGGCACGTGGACCAGAGAGCATAAAGTGCGGGCGACGTGGACCAGCTTTCAAAGTCTGGAAGAGGGCCTGCAGCTGTATCCTGTCTATTCGCTTCCCGTAAAAACGCGGCGCGATACGATGATCCGGCTGATGAAAAAGGCTTTGCCGTATGCGGATCAGATTGACGACCGCATCCCGCAGCGTCTGCGCGAAAAGTACCGTCTGCCGTCCTTAAAACTGGCGCTGGCCATGGTGCACCGGCCAAAAGATGAAGCCGAGCTGGCGCAGGGCGTACGGGCTTTGAAGTACGAAGAGTTTCTGTGCTTTCACGCGGCCAGACTGGCCCAGGCTGAACGGCCGAAAAAAACGGGCCGCATTTTTGATCATTCGCTCATACAGGAAAAAATCGACGCCCTGCCCTTTGTTCTCAGCAAAGATCAGAGCACCGTTCTAAACGAAATTCTTTCGGATCTGGGACGGGACCGGGTCATGTACCGTCTGGTGCAGGGCGATGTCGGCTGCGGAAAAACCGTGGTTGCCGCGCTCAGCCTGTACGCATGTGCGCTTTCCGGCAAGCAGGCGGCGCTGCTGGCGCCGACGGAACTGCTTGCCCGCCAGCATCTGTCCACCCTGCAGTCGATGGGCATTGAAGCCGGACTGTACTGCGGCTCTCTGAAAGTCCGGGAAAAGAAAAAGATTCTCAAGGATCTGAAAGACGGGAAAATTTCCGTCGTGGTCGGCACGCACGCGCTCTTTCAGGAAGGGGTCGAATTTGAATCCCTGGGTCTTGTCATTGCGGATGAGCAGCATCGCTTCGGCGTCCGGCAGCGCCGGGCTCTTATCGAAAAAGGCGTCGAAGCCGACGTGCTTCTGTTAAGCGCGACGCCGATTCCGCGTACCGCGGCCCACTTTTTGTACGGCGATATCGATCTTTCGACAATTAAGACCAAGCCGCCCGGCCGCAAGCCGGTGCTCACACGCGCCTTTTACAGTTCATCCAT
The DNA here is from genome assembly GCF_020969955.1 of Allobaculum fili. NCBI lineage: Bacteria > Bacillati > Bacillota > Erysipelotrichia > Erysipelotrichales > Erysipelotrichaceae > Allobaculum > Allobaculum fili. The sequence continues at coordinate 35,113 of NZ_JAHDSX010000009.1, forward strand.
GAAACCGGTACTTGGCCGTATTCTGGAAGGCATCGAAAAGGAAGGCCGGCAGGTTTACGTGGTGACGCCGGCTGTCGAAGACTGCGAAGAAATGGATCTGCACAGCGCAGAGTCGATTTACGAAGGCATGTCTTCGGTTCTGAAAGACCGCTGCACGATCGGTCTGCTTCATGGAAAGATGAAAGCCGAACAGAAAGAAGGCGTCATGGCTGCCTTTGCGGCTGGCGAAATTCAGATTCTTGTCTCCACGACAGTTATTGAAGTCGGCATCGACGTGTCCAACGCGACGATGATGGTCATTTACGATGCGCATCGCTTCGGCCTTTCCACTTTGCATCAGCTGCGCGGCCGCTGCGCGAGAGGCACGCTGCAGGGGGAATGTTATCTGCTGAGTTCGTCCAAAACGCCGCAGGCCAGAGAACGGCTTTCCGCTCTGGAGCGCATCGATGACGGGTTCGAACTGGCCAGACTCGATCTGCAGCTGCGCGGTCCGGGCGACTTGTTAGGAACCCGCCAGTCGGGACTGCCGGCGTTCATTCTGGGCGATGCCAGCACGGATCTGAAAATGATGGAAATCTGCGCGCGCGACGCGCAGGAAATTCTTGATCATCCTGAAGATATGCAAAATCACAACATGCTTCGCGCGATCGAAAAAGCCAACGCGAAAAGCGCCTATCTCGACTGATCCAGACAAGACCGCTTCAAGCCAGACAAAAAGGTGCCGTGATCCAGCGCCTTTCCTGCAAGGCAGGAAAGCCGGATCGCGGCACCTTTTCTGATTTTTCAATAAAGCGAGACTTCAAAATAAGTGAAGTCAAAATAAAGTCTGTAAGCGAAGTCTGGACTGCAGGCGAACCTTAAAAGGAAAGCTTTTCGACGAGTGCTTCAAAATCCGGCTTTTCCAGTTCGCCCTGCGAAATGGACAGAACGTCCTTTTCGGGGCTGCCGGCATAGCGCGGAACGACATGCACGTGGAAATGGTCGATCGTCTGACCGGCGGCTTCGCGGCAGTTGGCGAAAATGTTGACGCCGTCGGCACCGAGAACTTCGATCTGACGGTTGCCGACCTGACGGGCAACGGAAAAGACTTTGGCGAGCAGCGCATCGTCGGCTTCGAGAAGCGAGGGCACATGCGTTTTGGGGATGACGAGGGCGTGGCCGAGAGCAGCCGGATTGATGTCAAGAATCACGCGGACATCTTCATCCTCATATAAAGTAGAAGAGGGGATCTCTCCTTGAGAAATGGAACAGAACAGGCAATCCATAAACGAGACAAAGCTCCTTTCCTGACCGCGAAAACGTGCGGCATATCACTGAACAAGTGAAAAGCCAGGCTAAGGGGAGGCCTGACTCTTCATAAGGGGACTAACTGTATGAATATCGCGGATATTCGATACATAACGACAAAGCCGTGGGCAGCTCTGCCGTTCAAATTGTAGCACATTGGCCCACTGTTCAAACCAGAAATGTATGATTCCCCCATCACAAACGGTTCAGAAACCGTGTTTTGCCCGCCGCGGTGGGGGCCAAAGCCCTCGGGAAATCCGTTTCCCACACAGCAAATCCCATAAAATATGAATGTAGTACAGAAAGGAAACCGTTTCGTGAAAAATGAGGATCCTGCCTGGAGAACGGGCTCATCCCGGGAGTATGGGATGCAGTTCCTGTACGATGGGTAAGCGGTTTTTCGTGTGTACGGCTGTATTTTTGCCGGATGGCGGAACGGTTGCTATAATTTCAGACGAGGATTTTTACCATGATCAATATGACATTTTCCCAGGCTGCCTCGCTTTGCGGCGGCCGTTTATTCCATACAGACGGGACAGCTTCCTTCACCGGCGCCGCATCGGATTCGCGTGCCGTAAAGGAAGGCATGCTTTTTGTGCCGCTGATCGGCGCCCGCAGCGACGGCCACGCGTTTGCCAAAGACGTGAAAAAGGCCGGCGCAGCCGGAATGCTGTGGAAAAAAGGCCATCCTGGAAAGCCCGAAGATCTGCCGCTCATTGAGGTGGATGATGTCGTCGAAGCCTTTGGAAAAATTGCCCGCGGCTGGCTGATGGAAGTCGATCCGATGGTGGTCGGCGTAACCGGAAGCAACGGAAAAACTTCGACCAAGGATTTCTGCGCCTCCCTTTTTGGAACGACGAAGAAAACATGGAAAACGCAGGGCAACCGCAATACGGAAATCGGTCTGCCGCTGACGATCTGTGAAATGCCGATCGATACGGAAGTGCTGATTCTGGAAATGGGCATGGAAAACAAAGGCGAAATCGCCTATTTGTGCACCATCGCGCCGCTCGATATCGCAATTATCGCGTCCATTGGTTCGGCCCATATGGAAAATCTGGGCTCCATTGAAAACATCGCCGCGGCCAAATGCGAAATCCTGAGTTCGCTCAAACCGTTTGGTACGCTGGTCTATAACGCCGCTTCGCCTGAACTCGTTAAAGTCCTCGCTGATCAGCCGCTCGATCCGACCTGGCAGCTGGTCGCCTTTGGAGAGGGCACAGACTTTGCGCCTGAAAATCTGCAGATGACCCGGCACGGCTTTTCCTTTACGCTGCCAAGCCTTGGCAGCGATACCTATGTCGTTCGCTGTGCCAATCCGGTTCAGGCGGACAACGCGACAGCCGCCCTTCTGGCGGCAAGAGCCGGCGAGATTCGAAAGGATCTCTGGTCCAAGGCTATTGAAGAAACTGAGCTGACGCCTATGCGCGGACAGATTCGTCCGTTCGGACAGGCTTCGCTCTTTGACGATACGTATAAATCCAACCCGGAATCCGCAAGAGCCGCGCTCGATGCGCTGATGCAGATTCCCGCCAAAGTCCACGTCGCCGTACTGAGCGACATGCTCGATCTGGGCAGTACGGAGCAGGAACTCCACCGCCAGATCGGCGAATACGCAAGCCAGCTGGGCGTGGACCGGCTTTACACCTGGGGTCCGCTTTCCAAAGCCGTACACGACGGCTTTGACGGATACAAGGTTCATTTTGAAAACAAGATCGACATGATCCGGGCCGTTCGCAAACTGGATCAGCTTGATGCGGCCATTCTGGTCAAAGGCAGCCGAAGCATGCACATGGAAGATGTAATTCAGGGCTGTCTGGAAGGAGAAAACATGAAAAAGATTCGTCTTGGCATTCTTTTTGGAGGACAGAGCAGTGAGTACTCCGTTTCTCTTCATTCCGCGGCTTCCTTTTTGCGCTCTCTGAATACAGAACGTTATGAAACGACGCTGATCGGCATTTCCCGCGACGGAAAGTTTTATCGCTACCTGGGCGACGCGTCCGCCATCGAACACGATGAATGGATGGCGCAGGCCCGTCCAATCGCCTGGGTAAACAAAGGCATTTATGACTTTGAGACGAAGGAGACGATCGATCTCGATGTCTGCTTCCCGGTTCTCCACGGCAAAAATGGAGAAGACGGCGCCATCGCCGGCATGCTGCAGATGTTTGATCTGCCCTGCGTCGGCTGCGACATTCTGGGCGCTGCCATCTGCATGGACAAGGAAGTCATGCACCGCCTGTGCGATCAGGCCGGCATTCCGGCTGCAGAATACATCTGCATTAACGAACGCGATCCGCTGCCTTCCTTTGACGAAGTGCGTGCACAGATCGAACTGCCGTGGATCATTAAGCCGTGCAACGCCGGCAGCTCCTATGGCGTAGCGTTCGTGGAAAACGAAGACCAGTACGAAAAGGCAGTAAAAGACGCCTTCAAATACGACGGCCGCGGCAAGATTCTCGTGGAAAAAGCCATTCAGGGCTTTGAAATCGGCTGCGCGGTCATGGGCGATCAGACGCTGTTCGCCGGCGAGATCGATGAAATCGAAATGAAGAGCAAAGTCTTCGATTTCGAAGGCAAGTACGCTATGAAAGATTCCGCCATTTACTGCCCGGCCCGCATTTCGCACGAAAAAGCCGAACAGGCCAGAGAGCTTGCGAAAAAAGTGTTCCGTACCCTGTGCTGCCGCGATATGGCGCGCGTGGATATGTTTATTGAAGACACGGGCCGCATTCTGCTCAATGAAGTCAACACCATTCCTGGATTCACCGATACCAGCCGCTATCCGACCATGATGGCCAAAGCCGGACGTCCTTTCACTCAGCTGATCGATGAACTTGTCGATCTGGCGATGGTAAAGAAGCGCGAGGCATAAGGGGCATGAACGAATTCAACCAGACTCTGAATCCAAACGCGGAAACTGCCGCTGCCGATGTACAAGGAAATCCGGAAAACGAAACGCCGGCGTTTGAAGATGCGCGCGCGATCGCCTATGTGAACCATTTTGACTCGCAGGCGTATACAGACATGATCGCGCCGCTGCGCACCTGGGCGGAAATCCGTCTCGATCAGATTGGTCATAACATGGAAGAAGTCCGCCGTCTGTGCGGCAAGACCGACATCATCGGCATTCTCAAAGCCGACGCCTATGGCCATGGCGCCGTTGCCTGCGGTAAGGCGCTCCAGCGAGCGGGCGTGGAGTTTTTCGCCGTCGCCTGCATTGACGAAGCCATTGAACTGCGCAAAGCCGGCATCAGCGATCCAATCCTGATTCTTGGCTATACGCCCAATTCCCGCTTTGACGAACTGATCGAATACGATCTGATTCAGTCCGCGCTCTCCAAGGATTTCGCGCACGCGCTTTCCGACTACGGACAGGCGTACGGCACGAAAATGCGCGTACACGTCAAAGCCGATACGGGCATGAACCGCACCGGCCTGCTTTACGAAGCCAATGCCCGGCACTTTAACGACTTCGTAGAAGTCTTTGAACTACCCGGTCTGCAGATTGAAGGCATTTTCTCGCATTTTCCCGTCAGCGATGATCTCGCCTTCGACAGCCGCGAGTTTACCCGTTCGCAGATGAAGCTGTTTGACGAACTGATTTTCCGCCTGCAGGAAAAAGGGTACGATACCGGCGCCAGGCACATTCAGAACTCCTATGGCATTCTCAACTACATGGATGCCGGCTACGACTACTGCCGCCCGGGTCTGCTGTACATGGGCATAACCAGCGATGACGAAGTGCCGATCGCTTCGCAGCCGGACTTTGTTCCGATTCTTTCGCTGAAGACGAAAGTGTCCATGGTCAAGACGATCCCGGATCAGGCGACCGTTTCCTACGGCCGTCACTACACGGCGCACGGGCCGCGTCAGATCGCGTCGCTGGCCATCGGCTACGCGGACGGTCTGTCGAGAGCCTGTTCGAACAAGGGCCTGATGGTGTCCATTCGCGGGCATCTCGTTCCGATTGTCGGCAACATCTGCATGGACCAGTGCATGGTCGATATCACCGGATTTGACGACATCGAAGCCGGCGATACAGCGGTACTGATCGGCCAGGACGGGGATAACGTGCTCAAGGTCGATGAAATCAGCCGCAAGGCCGGAACGATCAACAACGAAACGCTTTCCATTCTGACCCGCCGCGTCAATCGCATCTACTTCGACGAAGACGGAAACCTCGCGTAAAAAGTTAAAAAGAATGGAATGGAATCCAGAAGACGGGATGGACCAGAACAAATGGAATCCAGCCTGAAGCGCAGATGGATTCCAGACTGCACGAAAGAATACTGTATTGAATCCAGACAACAGACCGCCGCTGCGGAAAACGATTCGGTTTCCCGCTTGCGGCGGCTTTTGTGCTTTGATTCGCTTTTCTGCTAAACTGTAAACGGTTTTGGCTTCTTTTTTGCCAGACTGAAAACTCTACGTGAAAAACGCGTCGCTTTTCGGACGCGATTACATCCCAATACACACCTATACAGCCGCAGCCTGCCGATTTGACGCCAGGACTTCCGGCTTTGAAAGGAGAGGTCTGTCTTGAAATCAAAATGCGAATATCCGGCGATTGATATCGCAAAATATATTGGCGCTCTGCTGGTGGTCGCTATTCATACGTTCCCGTTTGCGGACATCTCAGAGTCTTTCAACCTGTTTTTTATCGCCACGATCTGCCGCCTGGCAGTCCCGATGTTTTTTGTCTGCAGCAGCTTTTTTCTCTTTCAGAAAATCGATCGTACCCCCGGTCATGAAGGGCAGAACCGTCAGGCGCTGATGCATACGCTCAAGCGTCTGGGCATTCTCTATCTCATCTGGACGGTCATTTATTTGCCGTATACGATCTGGAACTACGCGTCCGTCGGCTTTTCCTTCTCGGCCCTGCTTGGCTGGATCCGAGACTTCTTTTTAAACGGTTCCTATTATCATCTGTGGTTTTTGCCGGCGCTGATGCTTGGACTGGCCATTGTGTACTGGCTCTACACGCGCAAGGGCATGCGGGATACGCTCATGATCTGTCTGGCGCTCTATCTGTTTGGCTGGCTGGTCAACTGCTTTGGCCCCATGTGGGAAGGCCTGCCGGTTGTCTCGGTCATTTATGGATTTATCCTGAAGCTTCTCGGTACGGTACGCGATGGTATCTTCTTTGCGCCGATCTTTGTCCTGATCGGACTGGGCGCTTCGAAGCTGCGCCGCATGCGGCTGCAGGCGAGTGCGACAGGCTTTGCGATCTCGTTTGTATGCCTGATACTGGAAGTAACCCTCTATGCCTGGATGGGCGTTCTGACAGATAAAAGCTGCATGTACCTGACGCTGGTACCGGCGATGTATTTTCTGATGCAGATGCTCATCGGCTATCGCCTTCCGTCCAAGCCGGTGTATAAGACGATGCGCAAGGAAGCGACCGGCATTTACGTCAGCCACATTCTGTTTGCCCGCATTCTTCTGCTGCTGATGCCCAATGTGCATCTGGCGGTTTACCTGGGCACGCTGGCCTGCTCGCAGGGTCTGGCGACGCTGATCGTAAGAGGACAGAAAAAGGCAGAGTGGCTGAAATGGCTGGTTTAAATTATGATTAGAATTCATCAGGTAAAATGTGAGGATCCAAAAGAAATTGAATCCCGGCTTCTGAAAAAACTGAATATGCCAAAAAAGGATCTTTTGAGCTGGTCCGTACATCGCAAAAGCGTGGACGCCAGAGGACAGAGGGTCCTTTTTTCCTTTGTGATCGATGCCGAAGTGCGGCACGAAAAGAAATACCTCAAAAACCGCGATGTGACGATCGCACCCGACGAAACGTTCCGTTTTGAAGCGACGGGTACTGAGCCGCTGGCCGGACGGCCGGTCGTTGCGGGCTTTGGGCCGGCGGGTCTCTTCGCAGCGCTGCTTCTGGCGCAGTACGGGTACAAGCCGATTATTATTGAACGCGGCGCGCCGATTGAAGAGCGGCAGAAGGATGTCGAACGCTTCTGGAAAGAAGGCGTTCTCGATCCGGAAAGCAACGTGCAGTTTGGCATGGGCGGCGCCGGCGCCTTTTCCGACGGCAAGCTGACGACCCGCTCCAAGGATCTGCGCACGCGAAAAATCTTTGACGAACTCGTCCGCTTGGGCGCAAACAAAAATATCCTGTACGAGCAGCATCCTCATGTCGGTACCGACGGCTTTGTTTCGATTTTAAAAAACGCCCGGGCGGAAATTGAATCGCTGGGCGGAACGTTCCTGTTCCATACCCGGCTGGCCGGCCTTGGCCTGGAAACATCGGGGCCGGATGGTCACGATAACCTGCAGTCCATTACCCTGAAGGGATCCGGTATTGAAAACGCCCGCGCAATTTTAAAGGAGAAGGGTCTGGAGAATCTGATTGTGTCTTCGGATTTGAACGACTCGAACGAAAAAGAGGACTTCCTGCAGATTCGCTGCATGGCGCTGATTGCGGCGATCGGCCATTCGGCTGGCGATACGCTGCGGATGCTGGCGAAAAGCCATGTGCAGATGGAAAACAAGCCGTTTGCGATCGGCGTGCGCATCGAACACGATCAGAAATTTATTGATCAGGCCATGCTGAAAGATCACGCGACGGATCCGCTGCTCATTCCGGCCCGCTATCAGGTAACCGCCAAAACTTCGACGGGAAAAGGCGTCTACAGCTTCTGCATGTGTCCGGGCGGCTACGTAATTGCGGCATCGAGCACGCCGGAAACGGTTGTTGTCAACGGAATGAGCTATCATGATCGAGGCGGCAAAAATGCCAACGCGGCTCTTCTTGTACAAGTCGATGAAACCGACACCGGATCGGATCTGTTCGCCGGTCTCGACTATCAGGAACAGCTCGAAAAGGCGGCCTGGAAACTGTCGAACAGCTACCGGGCGCCGGTTCAGCTCGCTTCCGATTTTGTACAGGGAAACGTCTCGGACCATTTTGAAGGCGTGCTGCCCACGTATCCCTTAGGGACCGTGTTTACGGATTTTCAGACGCTGCTTCCGGCACCGATCGCTTCCTCTTTAAAAGAAGCGCTGCTGTCCTTTGAAGAAAAAATTCCGGGATTTCTGGACGGTGCACTGTTAACGGGTGTGGAAACCCGTTCAAGCAGTGCCATTCGCGTATTCCGGGATAAGGAAAGCCTGCTTTCAAGCGTATACGGTCTGTATCCCTGCGGGGAAGGCGCCGGCTATTCCGGCGGCATTATGACCTCCGCGCTCGATGGTCTGCGCTGTGCCATGGCCCTGATGGAGCGTTTTGACAATTCTTCAAAATCCCCTATACAATGAGAAAAACCATGACTTTGCTGCTGCCCGAACGATCCATTCGACGCTATCTGGATCTGGATATCCGCCAGCTGAAAAAAGACGGAATCCGGATTTTGTTCGTCGACATCGACAATACAATTTCCGCATACGGCGATACGAAAATTTCCAACGAAGCCGCGGCATTTCTGCGCCGCGTGCGCCACTCTGGCATTGAACCCGTGCTGCTGACCAACAACACGAAAAAGCACGTCGAAGACGTGCTGGGCGGCCGGCCCGCGGGCGAACTGCTGACGTTCTGCCTGAAACCGCTGCCCCATAAAGTGCATCGCTTTTTAAAAAAGCGGAGCGTCAGGGCCAGTCAGGCCGCCATTGTCGGCGATCAGCTGTATACCGATATGCTTTGCGGGCGAATTTCGGGCATGCATACCATTTTATGCGGCAGACTGTCCGAGACGGAACGCAAGGATACTTCGATCATGCGGGCCCTCGAAAATGCTGCCTACACGTATTACGAAAAGAAACACAAAATAGATCGGAGGGACGGATATGTCCGAATACTGTAAAGGGTGCGGCGTAAAGCTCCAGAATGAAGACCCCAAAGCCTTAGGCTATACGCCATCCCTGGACGCCGATTACTGCCAGCGCTGCTACCGCCTTCGCCACTACGGCGATGTGACGATTAACATGCAGCAGGGCATCGCGGCGGAAGAGACCCTGAAAAAAGTCAATGAACTCGACGGCATCGTATTCTGGACCGTCGATCTGTTCAATCTCGAAAGCAATCTGATCAGCCGCCTCAACCAGCGGATTCCCGGCAAGCCCGTGGTCATGGTTCTGACCAAGCGGGACGTGCTGCCCGTTACGCTGAGCGACGAAAAGATTAAAAGCTACGTTTCGCGCCGCCTGAAAGAAGAAAACATTCAGGTGGAAGACATTCTGATTGCCGGCTACATGACCAAAGGCTCAGAAAAAAGCGAAGAAATTCTCGAAACGATTTCCCAGACGGCCGACCGCCTGGGCGAAAAGAAAAACGTTATCTTCATGGGACTCGCCAACTCCGGCAAGTCCACTCTGGTCAACCGCCTGCTCCACAGCAGGGAACTGACCATTTCCCGCAACCCGGGAACCACCCTCGACGTGATTTCCCGTCCCTGGCGCGATCGAATTCTGTACGATACGCCGGGTCTGGAAAATCCAAAGTCGTATCTGGCGTGGCTGCCGGCGGACATGCTCAAAAGCGTGATCCCCGTCAAGCCGATCAAGCCCTACATCTGCCAGATTTTTGAAGATCAGTCCTTTGCAGCCGGCGGACTGGCGCGCATGGACGTGGTCTGCTCGAAAAAGGCCAGCATTGTCGGCTACTTCTCCCCGGGCGTGCCTATTCACCGCGGCAAGAAAAGCGATGCCGACCGTCTGTGGAACGAGCATCTGATGGAGATGCTTTCGCCGGCCATCGATCACTCGATGGAAACGATGCAGGCATGGCATGCGCCAAAGCTCAAACCCGGTCAGAAAATGGATGTAGTCATCCAGGGACTGGGATGGTTCTGCGTATCGGGGGACATTTCCTCGATCACGGTTTACGCCCACAAGGGCATTCAGATTACATTTCGAAAGGCGATGATTTAAATGTTAAGCGCACAGAACAAAAAGAAACTCAGAACGCTGGCGATGAATCTCCCCAGCATGATCCAGATTGGAAAAGGAAACCTTTCAGAAGCGCTCTTTGAAAGCCTTTCTAACGATCTGGAAGCCCACGAACTCGTCAAGGTGACGATGCAGAAGACGGCCGCGATTTCGGTCCGCGAGGCGGCGATTGAATGCGCCAGCCAGACCGGAAGCGATATCGTACAGATTATCGGCCGCACCTTTACGCTTTACCGCAGAAATCCGGATAAGAAGACGGGGATTCTCTGATGAAAAAAGTTGCTCTGTTAGGCGGATCGTTTGATCCCGTACACAATGGCCATATTGCCATGGCCAATGCAGCATTAGAGCAGCTTGGCGCGGATGAAGTCTGGTTCGTTCCCGCGCGGATTTCCCCTTTAAAAGACCGGGTACTCACCGATCCGGTCCATCGACTCAACATGCTTCGGCTGGCCTGCCAGCAGAACGAACACTTTCGCATCAGCGACGTGGAGTTCAAGCGCAACGGCACCAGCTATACGATCGATACGATCCGAACGCTGAAAAAGCAGTTTGACGATATTGAATTTTACTGGCTGATCGGCGCCGATCAGGCCGCTCAGTTTGAAGAATGGAAAGACTGGCAGCAGCTGCTTAAGGAAGCGCACTTTGTGGTCGCCGACCGCCAGCAGCAGCTCGACTTGCTGAAAAAGGACTACGGAATGATCCGTCTGTCCATGGAACCGGTCGACGTATCTTCTTCGCAGATTCGTACGGGATTTCGTCTGAATCTCATGCCCGAGAGCGTACGTCAGTACTGCCTCGATCACGAACTGTATCTGCCGGCCTGGATCCAGCCGCAGATGGATCCGGCGCGCTTTGCCCATTCCTGCAGCGTCGCCAGACTTTGCCGGGAGCTTGCCAGAGCCCATCATCTCGATGAGCACAAGGCGTGGCTGATCGGACTCTTTCATGACATCGCCAAGGATCTTCCTAAGGAAGAACAGGCCAAATGGGTCAAGGCAGCGTTTCCGCCCTCCGCCCTGCAGGAACACCACGCCATCTGGCACGGCTATGCCGGCAGTGAAATTGTGTGGCGCATTTACGGCCTGTACGATCCGGTGATTCGCAACGCAATTTCCAATCATGTCAAAGGCACGAGCTATGATCCTTACGCGATGATCGTGTTTGTCAGCGACAAGCTCGATCCGCTGCGCGGCTACGATTCCAGCGCCCTCTATCATGCCTGCCTGCATGATCTGTATAATGGTTTCCTGCTGGTCAAAGCAGAAAACAAAGCCTATCTCGAAAAGGAGAGACAAAAAAATGGACGTACTTGATCTTGTACTCAAGGCAATCAGCGAGAAAAAAGGAACCGATATCGAAGTGTACGATACCCGCACCATGACACCGTTCATGGATACGATGGTCATCGCTTCGGCCGGCAACCTCAAACAGAATCTTGCCATTGCTCAGAATATTAAGGACCGGCTGTTCGAAGCCGGCTGGAAAGGCGAAGTCCGCATGGAAGGCGGCCAGGAATCCAAATGGATTCTGGTGGACCTCAAGGATATCGTCATCCACCTCTTTACCGGCGAGGAAAGAAAGCTGTATTCGCTTGATCGCCTGTATGAGGAATGCCCTGTTACCCGTTACGAATAACGACACCTGGCCGCCTTGCCTGCAGGGCGGCTTTTGTAAAGACACATTTACCATGAAGCAAAGTTCGATCCGGCTTTGCAGACAGGGGGAGGCGCTGATGCGTTTGAAGCATTCGATGCGTTTGATGGGTACGATGGATTTGACGCATTCGATGCGCTCAATGCCTGTCCTGACTCCCTGTTTCCTGCAGAATCGGATCTTAAACAGAAGGCGGTACGACTATGGCAATTTATGAAACACTTGGCCGATACTATGACGCCCTCGTCAAGGACGATCAGGCGGCCGACCAGTGGGTGGACTGGATCGAATCGTTCCATCCCGGCAAAACGGTTCTGGAACTGGCCTGCGGCAGCGGGGAAATTACCGAGCGACTGGCCAAGCAGCACGATGTGACGGCGCTCGATCTTTCCCAGAACATGATCGATGCCGCAAAAGCCAAACCCGGCAGCGAAAATATCACCTTTTTACAGGGCGATATGCGCGATCTGTCCGGCCTGTCCAGGTTTGATATGATCGGCTGCTTTTGCGATTCGTTCAACTATCTTGAAGACAAGGACGAAGTGCGCGCGTTTTTAAAAGAAGTGCGGGCGCATCTGAACGAGGGCGGTCTGTTTCTTTTTGACAGCCATTCGCTCTGCCGTCTCGATGAGTTTGCCGAAGAATACGAAGAAGCCGGCGAATTTGATGACGGCGTGCAGGTACAGTGGGTGATCACGGCGCAGGACGATAAAATTTATCAGGACTTCGCCTTCTACTTTGACGATCGCACTGTCGAAGAACATCACATGCAGACGGTCTTCTCCGACACGGATTTAAAAGAGATGCTCGAAGAAGACTTTGAAATTCTCCAGTTTTCCGGCGACTTTAACGAAGCCCCGCTCGAGGACTGCGAAAAGTATTTCATCGCCTGCAAAGCCAGACCGGCTAAGTAACACCAGTCAGATTCGACGTATACGATAAAGCCATGCGTCTCGCAATTTTTATGGAAGAGGCCGCCGGCTTTATCCCCGAGGCAGAAGCGCTATAAAGTCTTCTGCGAAGCAAGGAGGAAAAACATGCTTGGATTTATCGCAGCCATGCCCCAGGAGCAGAAGGCGATTACCGATCAGATGACGGATGTGGAAGTCCGCACAATTGCGGAAGCTGCCTTTTACAAAGGCCATCTGGCCGATGAAGAAATCGTTGTCGCGCTTTCCGGCGTCGGAAAAGTCGCCGCGGCTATTGCTTCGACGCTGCTTTGCGAAAACTATCATCCCGATGCTCTGCTTTCGATCGGCGTAGCGGGCGGCCTGAAAGAAGGCCAGCACGTCGGCGAACTCGTTTTCTCGGATTATGCCATTCAGGCCGATTACGATACGTCGGCAATCGATGGAAAAGACGGAATCGGCAAAGTGTTCACCGCATCCAGAGACCTGCTCGAACGCGCCGAAGCCGCCGCAAAAGAAGCGGGACTGACGTATACCACAGGCTCTGTGGCGACGCAGGATCTGTTCATGGCGTATGAAGATGACTTCAAAAAGCTGTTTTCCCGCTTTCCGCAGAGTGCGTGCAGCGAAATGGAAGGCGGCGCGATCGCGCAGGTCGCCAGCCAGTTTGGTCTGCCGTTTCTGATCATCCGCACGCTCAGCGACATTGTCGGTCACAACGACAACCCGGTAGAGTTCAGCTCGTTTGTGGAATCGTCCTCGCAGGCTGCGGGACGCTTTGTCAAAATGTTCTGCACCCGATAAGCAGACGGAAATGCAATAGAAATACAGAAGAAAAGCATCGGATCTTTCTCGATCGCCGGCCGATCGAAGAAATCCGGTGCTTTTGTGTTTCCTGCGTTCAAACGATATAAGCGGCCCTCAGAAGGCTTCCTGCCTTCTTACTTGAAAAAGGAAGAGAAGAGATCGCCGACCAGACTGCCCGCAAAGTTGCCGGCGGCCCGTTTGGCGGTGGAATTGTCGGAGCCAAGAATGCCGCGGCTGATGGATTTGCCTACGCTTCTCCCGATGCTTCGTGCAGAAGAACGGGCGGCTTTTTTCACCGACTTTTCCAGAGAAGAAGATGAATTGCGCGAAGAAGAGGAACGATTCTGTCCGCGCCGGGTCTGGCTGCGGGCAGGACGGTCGTCTTCGTAATTTTCATACTCGTCTTCGTCAGCGCGACGGGTATTCGTGCGATTGGATTTCGAACGGGAGGAGGAAGAAGCACGAGTATCTGCTTCTTTTTGGTCTGCTTCTTTCTGCCGCTTCTGCTCTTCAAGCGCTTCATAGGCGCTGTAGGCACCAAAGGCTTTAGCGTAGTGGTCGTACATCGGATCCCGGCTTTCCACAAGCTGGATTTGCGAGGGTGTGAGAGCCTGGAAAGAAGAGTGGGGCGGAAGAACGGTTACTTTTTCGACCGGCATCGGGGCACCGTCTTCATCGAGGAAGGAGACGAGCGCTTCGCCGGTTTTGAGCGCGGACAGTTCGCTTAGCGTATCGAGACGGGGATTGGGCCGAAAACCGGCTGCCGCCGATTTGAGCTTTTTCTGATCCGCCGGCGTATAGGCGTGGAGAGCGTGCTGAATGCGGTTCTGCAGCTGGGAAAGAATGTCTTCATCGAGATCCGACGGATTCTGGGTGATGAAAAAGAGACTGACGCCTTTGGAGCGGATCAGACGAACAACCTGCGCAATCTTGTCGCGCAGCGCTTTTGGCGTATCTTCAAATAACATGTGCGCTTCATCAAAGAAGAAGACCAGCTTCGGCTTGTCGACTTCGCCGACTTCGGGAAGCGTTTCGTACAGCTCAGAAAGCATCCATAACAGAAACGTCGAGTAAAGAAAAGGATTTTGTCCAAGGCGGGACGCTTCCAGAATGTTGATCGTGCCCTGACTGCCGTTGAGCGTCAGCCAGTCGGTGATGTTCAGATCCGGCTGGTTGAAAAAGAGATCGCCGCCCTGATTTTCCAGTTCCAGCAAAGCCCGTACGATCGCCCCGGCTGAAGCCGAAGAAATGGTGCCGTACTGCGCCTGCAGTTCCTTGCGCTCGTCCATGATCAGAGAAGCCATCGCGCGGAGATCTTTCAGATCGATCAGCTGCCAGCCGCGATCGTCCGCGATTTTGAAAATGATGTTGAGTACGCCGGTTTGGGCGGGCGTAAGCGAAAGCAGACGGGAGAGCAGAAGCGGTCCCAGATCGGAAATCTTGGTGCGCAGCGGAATGCCGTTTTCGCCAAAGACGTCCCAGAAGCGGACGGGATAGCCGCAAAACGCGAACGATTCTGGATCGATGCCGCAGCTTTTCAGACGCGCGTCGATTTTTTCATTTCGCTCTCCCGGCATGGCCAGGGAACTGACGTCGCCTTTCATGTCGACGAGAAAAACAGGGACGCCCAGATCGGAAAAGCTTTCCGCGAGCACTTTAAGGGTAACGGTCTTGCCCGTTCCCGTTGCGCCGGCGATCAGGCCGTGCCGGCAGGCTTTGGAAGGAAGGAGTCCATAGAGACCGTCGGCGTTTGCGCCGACGGGAAGAATTTGCGATGTCGTCATACTGATGTGGCCCTCCAGACGGGGCCGTCTCCTTTCAAAGGACAGTGCCTTTTTTCTTCATTATACGAAAGCCAGGAACGATCCCCGAAAGCGCAGCGCACCTTTTTGCGCCAGGCGCGCATACCGTTTTGGAGGGCGATCGGAAAGGAAGAATAGAGGTCAGGGGATCCGTTATCCAATTGATACAGAAGTCGATATAATGGAAGCCATGAGTAAGCAAAGAGGATCGGCGAGGGCGGCAGCTTCGTCGAAACAGAAGAAACCGTCCGTCAAGAAGAAAGGACCGGCGGCGCAGAAAAAAGGCACGTACGGCTGGCCAATGACGGCCGCTCTTTTTGCGGTGCTCTTTTTGATGATCATCTGCCTGTGGGCGCTGTTTATCAGCGGACCGTCCCGCCTTTACGATGAGCAGATCGCCCAGGTGCAGGCGCGAATTGAAGAACAGGTGCCTCATGTCGAGGGCCTGACGGAAAACAAATTCGCTTTTGTCACCTGGCAGGGCTATACCGATCAGAAGCTGTACTGGTTTGACGCTCAGGGCGGCATCATTACGGAGCGGGATCTGTCCACGCTCAATTACGAAGCGGCGCGCGAAAAAGCGCGCAGCTCTTACGACATGGATCCGGAAACGGTCACGCTCGCGTACGGCTATTCGGCACCGGTGTATCAGCTGCAGTCCGGCGAACAGATCCTCATGCTCGATTACGACACCCTGGACTGGGTATATGAAAGGAACCTGGTACATGCTCAACCGTGAAGACTGGTACGCCCCCTGGTTTAACCGTACCGCCTGGATTTTTGAAAATATTGATGCCCTTTCGCTCGAACCCAATGAAATTCTGACGCTGCTGGCGATCAACTACCTGCAGGAAACGAATCAGCCGGTCATCGCCGAACAGCTGGCTCTGAAAACTGGACTCGATCCGGAAGCGATTGACGAAGCGATGTCTTCGCTGTCCGACAAGGGGTGCATGACGATCGATACCCGAAACAAGCAGCTGACGATCATGCTCGACTGCCTGCTCGATCAGGCGCCGGCTGCCGGTCATCCGCTTGAAAAGACGCTGCTGTCCAGCGTGCAGGCGGAATTTGGCCGGACGCTTTCCGCCTCCGAACTCGAACGGCTCAGTCAGCTTTGCGACACGTACGAACAGTCGACAATTTTGCATGCGCTCGATGAGGCGGCTGTCTACAATAAGCGCTCGATTGCGTACATGGAAGCGCTGCTGGTCAACTGGAAAGCCAAGGGCTTAAGCGCCCAGGATATTGAAGAGGGAAGACGATGAAACCGGAAGAAATTCTGGATCAGATTGAAATTCTGTTCCCAAATGCCAAATGCGAACTGCTGCACGAAACGCCGTTTCAGCTGCTGGTCGCCGTCGTGCTGTCGGCCCAGACAACGGATGCGGGAGTAAACCGCGTCACGCCGACGCTCTTTTCCCGCTGGCCCGATTCGGCTTCGCTGGCCAAGGCGGATGTGCAGGAGGTCGCCGACACCATTCGCAGCATTGGTCTTTATCCGACCAAATCCAAAAACATCGTGGAACTCGCCCAGAAGATCGAAGAAGAGTTTCACGGCGAAGTGCCGTCCACGTTCAAGGAACTGCAGTCGCTGCCTGGCGTCGGCCGCAAGACGGCTAACGTAGTCCGTTCCGTCGCTTTCGACATTCCATCGATGGCCGTCGATACCCATGTGGAGCGGGTTTCCAAGCGTCTGGGTCTGGCCAAGTTTGACGATGATCCGCTTAAGGTCGAAGAAAAGCTGCGCCGCAAGCTGCCGCGCGAGCGCTGGAATCAGGCCCATCACGACCTCATCTTTTTCGGCCGCTATTTTTGTACGGCCCGATTCCCCAAATGCGAAAAGTGCCCGTTTGCCTCGTTTTGTAAACGGGAAAAGTTTGATCTTTACAAGGCACAGAAAATTGATCCCGACTTTGTGGCCAAGGGTGTCCGGCCAAAACGCAAAGCGTCCAAATAATTTCCAGACACACTATTGAATCCATTGACGGCTTCTTCAACAATCTTTCCGACGGTTTGAAGAAGCCGCTTTTTTTCTGCCTGCCCGTCTTTCAGGCGGGCGGTTTTCACCGGGAGAAAAGCGTGACGGAATGCGGAAAATAACATGATTTACACTCTATTCCACATCATTATGGAATATTTTTAATCTTTACTCCCACTCTGGCGTGTGATTATCCTTTCTTCAGATCGATCGCGGACTGCAGACGCGAAAACGGCCGGTCCAAACGGCCGGATCCAGACAAGAAGAAAGGAAAAACGAAATGTTTCAAGCGTTATTCAAGTCGTCCCGGGCTTTTTTATGCGCTTTGAGTCTGTGCTGCGGCCTCTCGAGTGCCGCCGTGCAGAAGACCGATCCGCCGGACATTCCTGCGCTGACGATGCAGACGAATGAAGGCGGCAGCCTGAGGGCTGTATTGGAAAGTGAACCGATCGAATGTCCTCCCGGCCAGAAAACAGAGACCGATCTGAAAGGCGCAAAGACTCTCGAAATCGAAGCCGAAAGCCAGCCGGGCTATGTCATCGAACGACTCGAAATCAATGATGTCCCACAAAGGGATGCGATGCAGAAAGCGTCCTGGAAGAAAATCGTCCCTGTCGAAACGCCGATGGTTATCCGGGCGCGTTTTGAAAAAGAAGAAATCGGCAGAGCCAGAGCGGATCAGGCAGACGTAGAGGCTTCACAGATCTCCGATCGCTCAAGCGGGGATGCCTCCTCCAGCTCTTCTCTCGCATCGTCTTCGGAAAACGAGAGCGATCGCGAAACGGAGCAGAAGGAATCCGATCCGTCCAAAGACGGGGCAAACCCAGAAGAAAACGAAGCCAGTCCTTCTGCTTCACCGGCAGAAAGACGCGCCGCAAAGCCAAAAGCGTCCGGTCTGGTCGTCGAAGGCTATCGCGCCCTGTCCGTTCGGGTAGGCACTGCCACCGAAAACAACGGACTCTGGCTGCTCTCGAATGGAAAATGGGCGTTTTGCGGCAACTGGCAAAACGGCATGCCCTTGCGGGGCGATTCGGCGAGTGCTCCTGTAGAAGTCGATAACCCCGCTTTGCGCAAAGTTCTGTATTACGCGTATAACGGTCCGGCGAACATTCTGATCGCCAAAGGCTATTCCGAAGAAGCGCAGATCGTCATCACCGATGATCTGGTTTCGGAAGCTCTCGGCAACGGATCGTTTTCGCACAATATCGCTCTGGAGGGCAGCTGGATTCCCGTCGTTTCAAAACTCTGGGAAGAAATTCAGGCCAAACCCGATCCGACCTTTTACAAAGCCTATATGGTCACCGTCGCTGGACAGTATCTCAACTGGAACGGCCATTGGATGCCCAAGCAGCCGCTGCTGTATGGAGAGGGCGAGCCGCCCAAAGAACCGACGCACTGCTGGTTGTGGATGGAAAAAGGCACCACGATGCCCCAGATTACGGTGTCCAACTCCAAGCGCTATTCGTTTGAGGGGGCGGAATTTGGCGTCTACCAGGGCCTGACGCCCGATGAATCCAAACGGGTGGGAACGCTGATCAGTCAGGCCAATGGCGAAACGAATACGCTCGATCTGGAAGAAGGCTGGTACTGCATCAAGGAACTCAAAGCGCCGCCAAACTATCAGCTCTCCTCCGAAATCCGGACGGTGCATCTCGAAAACGGCAAGACCGTCAAGGAATCGGGAAATGACACGTACTTCCAGGACACGCCGGACTACTTTGTCCCCGGTCTGATTTTGAAAAAGCAGCACAGCCGGACTCAGTCTTCCACACCGTCGAAAAGTCTGGCCGGGGCGCAGTTTCAAATCGAGTATTACCGGGACGTCAATGTGAAAGTCAAACCCGGAAAGAAGCCCGTGCCGGCGTATTCGTGGATTTATCAGACCGACAGCCAGGGGCGTCTCAAAATGGACGATTCGCATTTTGTCAGCGGCGATGAGATTTTCAAAACCGCCGATGGAACGCACGTGCTGCCCGTTGGCTGCGTACTGATCCGCGAAATCAAAGCGCCCGACGGCTACTTTCTCAATCCGGAAGAAAAGGGTATCGTCCTCGATGACACCGCCATCGACCCGTTTGAAAATCCGCTTATTTTCGAAGAGACGCCCATCGACACCATTCTGTTCAAATACGACCGGCAGACCAATGCGCCTTTAGCCGGCGTCGAATTCCGTCTTGGAAAACCGGATGGAACCGAAGAAATTTTAAAAACGGACGAAAACGGCGAAATCGCCTTTTCCTATGCGACCGATGGAACGTACACGATTCAGGAAGTGCAGCCGCTGCAGGGGTATCAGGCAGCCGCCAATGTGCTGACAGTCATCGTTGAAGGCGAACGCGTTCAGATCCAGGGTCTGGAGGATGGGCAGCGCCATGAAAACGGCCGCCTGTCCATTCCAAACGATTCAGGCGGCGCAAAACTGAAAATTCAAAAAGTCGACGAAAACAATGAGCCGCTGCAGGGCGCCGAATTTACTTTGTACGGCGAAGATCGCCAGAGTGTCCTTCAGAAAAAAGAGAGCGGCGAAAACGGCGAAATTCATTTTGAAATCGAAGCGGACGGTCTGTATTACATCGCCGAAACGAAAGCGCCTGAAGGCTATCGGATGAAAACGGACGAAACGGGAAATCCGCTGCTTCATGCGATTCGATTTGCGCGCGATTCGCAGGGCAATTTGCAGATTACAGTCGATTACAAAGGCGAATCCGCCTGGCCAGAAGGCTGGAGTCTGCAGAAGGACGAAAACGGCCTTCCCGTTCTGAAATGGACAGTTTCCAATGCGAAACAGCTCCTTCTGCCCCAGAGCGGAAGTCAGGAGGCGCTGCTTTTTAGCGGCATGGCCGTTACGTTGTGTACTGTCGGGCTGCTTATGCGGACGCCCGCATTTAAGCAAAGAGAGAAGAAGAAAAACGGAAAGAGGGGAACAAACGGATGAGTCACAAAAGACGATGGCCGCAGGCGCTGGCTTTAAGCGCCGTCCTGGGACTGAGCGGCATGACGGCTATGTATACGCCGCTTCTGGTCCATCCAGTTCTGGCGGCGCAGACGTGCACCATTACGCTGCACCCGGGAAATACCGGATCGCTGGCGGGACGCAAGTTTGAACTGTATCGCCTGATGGATGCTCAGGAAGCCGAAGATGGAAGTTCCATTCACTACACGATCAACCCGTTATGCAAGCCGGCGCTCGTTCGAACGATCTGCGATCGAAAAGGCATTGCGCTCCAGGACATGACGGACCAGCAGATCCTGGACGAAGTCGAAACGTATCGCACGATTGTCGGCCAGCCGGAAGGCGTTCAGTCCGATTTCCGGCAGTTTGTTGAAAGTCTGCGTCCCAATCTGATGCAGTATGCCAATCCGGAAAAGCGGGTAACGATTACGCAGGCGGACGTATCCGCGGCGGACGGATCGTATGTGTTCAAAAATCTTAAGCCGGGCTGGTATCTGCTCAATGAAGCCGACATCCCCTCAAGCGCGCAGACTCATCAGGCCGCTTCGCTTTGCGTGGTGGATACGTGGACGAAAAACATGGACGTGCAGCTGAAAGGAAGCGTGCCGCAGCTGATCAAGAAAATTGAAGAAGACGATCAGAATGTCGGCTGGAACGATATCGGCGATTACCAGGGCGGGCAGAACATTCCGTATCGCATCGATGTCGCCGTGCCGTCGATGGAGGAATACGATACGTACTTCATGAAAATCCACGATGTGATGGACGCCGGTCTGACTCTGCATCCGGATTCCATTCGCTGCAGCTTTGTGGAAGGCAGCCAGATCAAAACCATTCCCGCCGGTCAGTATCGGGTCGAAACCGGAACGGAAGGCGAAACGTTTGCGGTTTGTTTTGACGACGTGAAGGGGCTGGTAAATTCCATTCTGCCCAAATTCGATGCTGCAGGAAATCACGTGTACGGCCAGACGCTGCGCATCGAATTTGAAGGCGAATTCAATGAAAACGCCTTTACCAGCGGCGAAGGCATGACCGCGCAGGAAAACGATGCGCGTCTGGAGTATTCCAGTGATCCGCGTGCGGACGGGCAGGGAAAGCACAACTTCACCCCATGGGATACCGTTGTCAGCTATTCCTATGCGCTGAAGGCGACAAAGATCAATGACGCCGACAAGCCGCTTAAGGATGCAGCCTTCCGCCTGTATGAAGACGAAGCGTGCACCCGGGAAATTCTGCTTCGACCAGCGAAAGACGGCTATTTTGTTATGAACGAAAACGCAATTGCGCAAAATCCGGATCTGAAAAAGCAGGCGGTCGAAATGGTCACCGGCGCCGACGGGATTTTCCGCATTTACGGACTGGATCAGGGCAGCGTCTATTTGAAGGAAACGCGCGCGCCGCAAGGCTATCGCGGACTGTCGAAACCCGTTCAGCTCGATGTGCTTCCGACGTTTACCAATCAGCGCGATGAATACACAGCCGGCGATAAGGATCTCGATCGCAAAACCCTGAATACGCTCGAAGCCAGAGCGGTCATTACCAACCATGTGCTCGGCCAGGACGAACGCGTGGAAAAAGTACTCGAAACGTCAATCCATCCTTTGGCCCTCTATATGGATGTGGTCAACCGGACGTCTCTCGTTCTGCCTCTGAGCGGATCGAGTACAGCGCTGGTTTCTTTCGGCGCGAGCGGCCTGCTCGTTATCGGCGGACTGAGTCTGGGTCTGGCCAGCCGCCGCAAATCCAAAGCGGAAGACGAAATGGAAAACGCTGAATCTGGAAAACAAAAAAATCGAAAGAAAGGTCCGAAGCAATGAAAAAGCGCGGCCAGAGAGCGGGTCGTAAAAAGAACATCCGAAAGACGCTTTCCCTCCTTCTGATCGTTCTGGGTCTTGGCTTCAGCATGCTGCCGGCGCTTTCTTTTTCCTGGACGAAGGCGGCGCAGGAAGACAGTGTGCGCTCCATGCTCCAGACACCGCAGAAGAGCGATGTTCAAAAACTCGAGGCGATCGATCAGAACGCCAGGCGCTACAATCAGGCACTTGCGCAGGATCTGGACGGGGCTTTTCCTTCCCGGGAGCAGGACGGCTATGAAGAACAGCTCGACTGGAACGGCAATTCGATCATGGGTTCGATTTCCATTCCCAAAATCGGGGTCCATCTGCCGATTTATCCCAGAGCCAGTGCGCAGAGCATGGCCAGCGGAGCCGGACATGTGGAATGGTCTTCGCTGCCCTGCGGCGGGAAAGGCAGTCATTGCCTGCTTTCTTCGCACCGGGGCATGGCGAGCGCGATGCTGTTTACGCGCCTGGATGAGCTGGAAGAAGGGGATCTGTTTCTGATCGAAAATCCGCTCGAGACGCTTGCCTATCGCGTCTGCGACATTCAGGTAGTGGAACCGTCCAAAACGGAGAAGCTGAAAATCGATCCGGAGGAAGATCGGGTGACGCTCATTACGTGTACGCCCTTTGGCATCAATTCACACCGTCTTTTAGTAAGCGGGATGCGCACGGAATATACCCAGGATATGGAAGAAGAGCGTCAGAGCGCTTCGCCGATGCTTTCGGTTTCTTCGCCGGTTTCCCGGCTGTTTCTGCTCGTGCCGGCTGCCCTGTTCGGTCTGGTCGGACTCGTTTTTCTGGCGCGCTTTTTCGCTCATAGGAAAAGACGCTGAATGCCTGCCTTATCGAAATACAAAACGATAAAGCAGGAGGCTTGTTTTTAAAGTTGGAAAGGAGAATGTGATTTGAATCGAATCCGACAGCTTCTCATATCGCTGCTGATGTGTCTTTGCCTGTCCGGTCTGCCCGTTCGCGCAGCCGAAATCGATGCGGCCAGCGAAGAGTCGCCTTCTCCGGCGATTCTGATCGAGCTGGAAGAGACGGAAGACCATCGAAATGGGCACGATGTGGAATTTGAGCTGTACCAGTGTGCCCGGCTCGAAAACGGCGGCTTCGAATATCTGGACGGGTATAAAAACTGTTCCCTGCAGCCGGAAGATCTTCAAAGCGCCGACGCCCTCTACAAGGCGCTCGACATTTTATCCGCGGCGAAAGGCAAGCCGATCGCTACATGTACGAGCGATAAAAACGGTCAGGCACTCTTTGAAACCGGCGAATGCGGTCTGTTTCTGATCCATACGTCCAGGCCGTCCGGCTACAACCGGATTCCGGATTTTCTTTGCGCGCTTCCCGTGTTTAACGAGGAAAACGGTTCGCTCGAATACCGGGTAAAAGTCAGCGCCAAGTCGCTGCCGCTGCCAGTCGTGCAAATCGTCAAGACTGACGAAGACGGAAAAGCCATTACGTCAAAAAACTTTGCGTTTTCCGCCTATCGGGATGAAGAGTGCAAGAATCTGCGCAACGAAGTCGCCGGCGATCCCAAAAACGGCTTTGCGCGCTTCACGCTCGATCTGGGAGAAACCATTTATATTCGGGAAACCAAAGCGCCTGAAGGCTATGATCTGAGTTCACGGATCGTCAAAGCCGAGCTGCTCGAAGACGGTCAGCTTTTTATTGACGAAAGGCTGCAGACGCAAAACGCGCTGACCATTGCAGTACCGTACGCCGATCGAAAGAGCAGCCCGACACCGCAGCCTGGTACAAATCCCCCGTCGACGAATACGAAAACACCGCCAAGCACGCTCAGAAGTCCGCAAACCGGATCGCAAACGCACTACCGCGATCTGCTGCTTCTGTTTGGAGCCATGTGGATGCTTCTGCTTGGCCTGATCGCCCTTCAAAGAAAGCTGGATCGAAAGAAAACCCAGTAAAAAAGCACCCGCCAAAAAGCAGGTGCAAAACGGTACGATCGATCCGACGGTCCGCCCAGAAGCGGGCCGGTACAAAGATCGCTGGTGTGCTTATTTTGAATCGTTTGGATTGAGCAGTTTCTGCCAGAGGTTCAGCTCGGTTCGAAGATCTTCACACTGTTCATCGAGTGTCTGAAACAAATTGTAGAGACCATCTTCGCTGAAAATTCCGGAAGACTGATTTTCAGGCAGGGGATGGTTTTCTTCATAATCGCGATCCGCCAGCCAGTTGCCGTTAAAATACCAGTCATACAGCTCGCTCAGACTGTCCTGACCGGCTTTCAGCGCGTCCAGAAGCTGACTCATCTGGCTGGACAGGTCTTCGAGGTCCTGCATTTTCTTTTCGCGCTTTGCGCACATTCGTTCAAAATCGTTCATGGCTTTTCCTCCTTTAAAGGGATGGCCTTATGCATATACCTTAAAGAAGGCCGATCGAGGAATCAGTTTTTGTGCTTGCGGGATTCGATGAGATTGCGGGCCGCATAGACACCGCTTGCGGACGCGTGGGAGAGGGAATGGGTAACGCCGGAGCAGTCGCCGATGACGTAAAGGCCTTTGCGGGATGTTTCGAGATGGTGATCGACTTCGACTTCCATGTTGTAAAACTTGACTTCCACGCCATAGAGCAGCGTATCGTCGCTGGCCGTCGATGGCGCTACCTTATCGAGTGCGTAAATCATTTCGATGATGTCATCGAGCTGACGTTTTGGAATGACCAGAGACAGATCGCCTGGAGTAGCTTTCAGCGTCGGACGGACAAAGCCGGAATCGATGCGATCCTGAGTGGAGCGCTGACCGCGGATCAGATCGCCGAAGCGCTGTACGATCACGCCGCCGCCGAGCATGTTGGACAGACGGGCAATCGATTCGCCGTAGGCGTTGGATTCATGGAACGGTTCCGTAAAGTGGCTGGAGACGAGCAGCGCGAAGTTGGTGTTTTCCGTAAACAGGGACGGATCGGAATACGAATGGCCGTTTACGGTAATGATGCCATTGGTGTTTTCGTTGACGACCACGCCATGCGGGTTCATGCAGAACGTACGGATTTTGTCCTGATACTTTTTGGAACGGTAGACGATTTTGGATTCGTAGAGAGAATCGGTCAGTTCGCTGAAGGTGACGTAGGGCACTTCCACACGAACGCCGATGTCAATGCGGCTGGCCTGGGATTTCAGGTTGAGATCCTTGCAGATGGATTCCATCCAGCGCGAGCCGGAACGGCCGGTGGAGATGATCATCTGATCGCCTTCAAAGCGGGATCCGTCGCTGCACCAGGCGATGTAGCGACCGTCCTTGGCGACGATCGAATCGGCATGATGGAAGAAGTGGAAGTCCACTTTGTCCTTCAGTTCGTTGTACA
This sequence comes from Allobaculum fili, assembly GCF_020969955.1. Classification (NCBI taxonomy): domain Bacteria; kingdom Bacillati; phylum Bacillota; class Erysipelotrichia; order Erysipelotrichales; family Erysipelotrichaceae; genus Allobaculum; species Allobaculum fili. The sequence goes on from NZ_JAHDSX010000009.1 coordinate 60,576, forward strand.
GATTGTTCAGAACGACGAGATTGACGTCGGTACCGAGGTGACGGACGTTCGCCTTAAGCAGATGCAGGTTGTTTTCCAGACATTTCTTGTAAAGACGGGCATCGCTGCCTTCGAAAAGACGCGTCTTGTCGCCGCCGCATTTACAGTTGATTTCGTCGACGTATTCCATCAGTTCGATGGCTTCTTTTTTGCCGGTGTATTCGTAAAGGGTGCCGCCGAATTCGTTGGTGATGTTGTATTTGCCATCGGAAAAGGCGCCGGCTCCGCCAAATCCGCTCATGATCGAGCAGGACGGGCAGCGTACGCAGGAAGGAACGGTGGTGCCGTTGATCGGACATTTTCTTTTGGAAAGGGGAGCGCCGCTTTCGAGAACGCCGATTCGTAAAGTCGGATCCAGCCGGGTCAGCTCATACGCCGCAAAAATACCGCCGGGACCTGCACCGATAATCAAGACATCGTAAGATACAGTTTCCATAGTGTATATTCTCCTGGATTCCCTGAGGGAATGGTTTTAAATCGTTTGCGGTGGGCCTGCACACCGGTTTCGCCAAGTCGTCCCAGACCGTGCAGACACACAAAAAGTCCCGCTTCCATCGGTGCATAGCGTATCCATGTCTGAATTTTCCAGAAGGATTCCTCCGGGAATATCGCTGCGACAAGTCCGAAACAAGCAGGATCAGGGCTGCTGCCAGAGAAAGGCCAAAGCCGCCCGAATACGGAATTATACGCAGGTCGGCCGCAAAAAACAACGCACAGCCTCTTGTGGAAAACGGAATTTTCAACGGGGTGAATTGAAATAGTAAATGCAGCGGTTGAACCTTTCTTTGGGGGATTTCGTCTTTGCAGCGCCAGCGCTGGATTCGGTCCTTCTGTCTGGATCTTTTCCGGACGTTCTGACTGAAAAGTCGATCGATCTGGCCTGAAATTCCATGAAAAAAGCCGGTCGCCTGACCGGCTCGATCCGCGAGAAACGGGAATTATTCTTCTTCCTGAACGGTATCCCAGTCGGGTCCGATTTCAGGGGGCGTTTTGCCCGCAAGACGTTCCTTGAGAACGCGGATTTTCATATCCATATTGTTGTGGTTGACCTTCATGTAACGATGCAGAAAATAGTCCTGAACCTGGTTGTAAAGCGAAACCAGTTCCTGGTATTTCTTCTCGTCTTCTGAAACAGGCTGTTTGGAATCTGCCATATTCGCTACCTCCGCGAATTCAGTATAGGCAGATCCGCTTTTCTAGGCGCCCGCTTTTGCCTGTGCTCTTGCCTTCTCGTATTCCCGGGTTCGCTCATACACCGTTTTGAGCCCCTTGAAAATCAGGTTGGGATCGTACACATCGATATAGTCGGTGTGCTGGCAGATCACACGGCCAAGACCGCCGGTGGCGATGACTTTGAAGTCGCCGCATTCCTTGCGGAAGGCTTCCACCGTTTTTTCAAAGCCGCCCAGGAACTGGTAGAAAATTCCCGCCTGCATGGCCGTCTGGGTGTTGCGTCCCATAACGGAGCGCGGCTTCTTGATTTCGACTTCCGGCAGCTGGGCGGTCTGTCCCCAGAGGGCGTTGGCGCCGCTTTCGATGCCTACGCCGATGGCACCGGCTTTGAAGACGCCGTCCGCATCGACATAGTCGTACGTCGTCGCGGTTCCAAAATCGACAACCAGCAGCGGCGTTCCGTATTCCTGAATGGCACCGGCGACGTCCGCAATACGGTCCGCACCGACGGAGCGCGGGTTTTCGAGCTGAACGCTCACGCCGGATTTGACGCCTGGACCGATGACGAGCGGCTCGATGCCGATGAATTTGACAATGCCGTTGCGGAAGGAGTGCATCACTTTCGGGACAACCGAAGAGACGATGACGCCTTCGATCTGTTCCGTCTTGATTTTGGCGTTTTCCAGGAAATAGTGGAGCATGAAGCCGTATTCGTCGCTTGTGCGGCGCACTTTGGTGTTCATACGGTAGGTGCAGATCAGGTCGTCCTGATCGAAGACACCGATGGTGATGTTTGAGTTTCCGACATCAATGCACAGAAGCATGGTCGTGTTTTCCTTTCTGGATTTCGAGCATCGTCAGCAGAATCTTACGGCCGAGCTCTTCTTTCGTCTGGAGGGGCAGATGGGACAGGCTGTCTGGAGTCATGAGGGTAACGATATTGGTATCGGTCATGAAGCCGGCGCCCTGGGTGTGGAGATTGTTGGCGACAAGCAGGTCGCAGTTTTTCGACAGCATTTTTTCTCTGGCATTCGCGTCGAGATTTTCGGTTTCCATCGCAAAGCCGCAGAGCACCTGATCGTCTCGCTTATTCTGGCCAAGGCCGCGCAGAATGTCCGGGCTCTTAACGAATTCCATCGTCAGCGTATCGCCCGATTTTTTCATTTTCTGCTCATGCGTTGTGGCAAAGCGGTAGTCGGCAACGGCGGCGGCCATGATGATGAAATCCGCACTTTCGGCCTGTTCCTTCATCGCTTTTTCCAGATCGAGCGCGCTGACAATATCGATGCGTTTCACATTTTCTGGCGTAGGCAGATGAACCGGGCCGGCGACGAGTACAGTGTCCGCACCAAGTTTGGCGGCAGCTGTCGCAATCGCAAAGCCCTGCTTGCCGGAAGAATGGTTGGACAGAAAACGGACGGGATCGAGCGCTTCCTGCGTCGGACCGGCGGAAACGACCACGCGCTTGCCGGCTAAAGGCAGAGGTTCGAGAGCAGCAGATGCTTCTTCCTGATTGTGAAGGGCGCTCTCGATGTGCGCAACGATCTCTTCGGGTTCAGCCAGACGGCCTTTTCCCGTTTCGGCGCACGCCAGCATCCCTTCACCCGGTTCAATAAAGGACCAGCCGCGTTTAGCGAGAGTGGCAATATTGGTTTGCGTTGCCGGATTTTCATACATGTGGACGTTCATGGCCGGCGCAGCCAGAATCGGACACATGCAGGCGAGCAGCGCGGAAGAGAGCAGATCGTCGCCGATACCGCAGGCGGCTTTGGCGAGTATATTGGCATCCGCCGGCGCGATCACAAACAGATCGGCGCGGCGGGCAAGTTCAATGTGCGGAATGAGTGCTTCGTGCGTGCCGTCAAACTCATCGACGTATACATCGCGGTGCGAAAGTGCCGCAAAAGTCAGCGGGGGCACGAAGGCGGCGGCATGCCGGGTCAGAATCACATCGACCGCATAGCCTTTTTTCGTCAGAGAACTGACGATCGAACAGGCCTTGAAAGCGGAAATGGATCCGGTCACGCCAAGTACAATGGTTTTCTTCTCCATAATTTATCCTTTAATGATCGAAAGCCGTGTCGGTTCGCTGTCAGTCTTTAAAAGCAGAGAACTTCAAAAATGAAGATCTCCAAAAAGAGCAGACAGGAAAAGCGACCTGAAAAAAAAGAGAGGTCTTGCAGGAAGACTTTACAGGTCCCAAGGCTTTTTAAAATTATAGCGGGATGGAATGTAATCCCCAAATCATTTGTCAGAACACGCGGATTTACACAGAGCGCATGCGGACGGCTGGTATCATGAAACCATGAAAATCTTTATCGCCTCGGACTCCTATAAAGGCTGCATGAGCAGCCGGGAGGCCAATTATCGAATTGAAAAAGGCATACACAAAGCCGACCCCCAGGCCAAGTGCAGCAGCTTCTGTATCAGCGACGGCGGCGAAGGGTTTGTCGAAGCGTTCGCGCAGGCGTTTCAGGCGCGTGTGGAAAAGGCGGAAGCGCACGATCTGTATGGACGGCCGCTGACCGTCAGCTACGCCTGGCAGCCTGAACGCAAAACCGTCTGTGTGGAAGCGGCGTCTGTTCTTGGCCTGACGCTCTATCCAAGGCCGTCCAGACGGCCGATGGAAGCATCCAGCCACGGACTTGGCCAGCTTTGCGCTAAACTGATTCGCGAACTTTCCCCTCAGCAAGTCGTGATCGGACTGGGCGGAACCGGAACCAATGACGGCGGCATGGGCTTTCTGGGCGCTTTTGGAGCCAGATTTTACGACCGCAGCCGTCATCTGCTTCGGCCGAGCGCGCAGAACTTAAGCAAAATCGCGTTCATCGACAAGCGGGAATTTTCCTTCCCGGCGTCGGTTCAGTTTGTGGCTGCCTGCGATGTCTCCAATCCGTTTATCGGAGAAAACGGAGCCACGCATGTGTTCGGCCGGCAGAAAGGTCTGCGTCCGTTTCAGATCGCGGGCGTGGAAAAAGCAATGAGCTGGTTCTGCGCGAAAATTGATCAGACCTTTCATGTTAATCTCAATGCATATCCCGGAGCCGGCGCGGCCGGCGGACTGGGCGGCATGCTTGGCGCCGTCTTTGACGCCCGCATCGAGTCCGGAATCCGCCTTCTTGCATCCGGAAGCCGTATGATTGAAGAAATTCAGGACGCGGATCTTGTCATTACCGGGGAAGGGCAGAGCGACGAGCAGTCCGCCAACGGAAAAGCGGTCGCGCAGATCGGAAAAATGGCCAGCCAGTACGATAAACCGGTCGTCGTCATCAGCGGAGCCCTCTCCACCGGCTATGAAAAGCTGTACGATCTGGGGATCGACGCGCTGTTTTCTACCGCGGACCGGGCTATGTCGTTTTCACAGGCTCTCAAAAGCGGTCCGGAAAAGCTCGAAGCCCAGGCGGAAAATATCATGCGTCTGCTTCAGGCCGCAGAAAGGATTTACAGGCGATGAAATCTTATGTTTTAGTTTCGAGCGCGCTTTGCGCCAGCCTTGTGCTGGGGGCCTGTTCGAATACTTCGAAAAAGCCGTATACCGTTATTGATGTGACGATGGATGAACTCGATACGCTCTTAGAGGAAAAGAAAACCTTCCCTCTGCTCGTCGAGCGGGAAGGCTGCGCGTTCTGTGCCGCGATGAACAGCTATATCGATCAGACGAAAAACGAACATGACAACATCACGGTCTACCATCTCGATACCACCGAATTCAAGCTGTTCCGCAAAGAGGAAGGCGCCAAAACGCTGGTCAGCGATACCGAAGACGGCAAGCGTCTGCTGGAACTGTTCCCCTATTTCCTCTATACGCCGGCGATTTACCGCATTGAAGACGGCAAGCCGGTGGACGGCGCGTTTGGCTATGACGAAACCAGACATACCGTCTCCCTCTGGAATCTCGATTCCACTATCGACTGGGACGGCGCGCAGAATATTCCCGTCTGGGACTATCTCGAAGAGTGCCAGCCCAAAGCGCAGTAATTCCTACGGACAGGCACGTCCCAGAAAAACAGGAAAGTCAGGCAGGATCTTTTCATAGGTCCTGCTTTTTCATGGCAGACCGTTTTACTTTGTTATCCCGGACAGATTACAGGCGTGAAAAAGCGCCATTTTGAGGGAAAATCGACAGGTTTGCGGCGGAAATCGCACCCAATACGAGGGATAGAAGAAAAGAAACACCGCTCTGCGCTTTGTGCGCTAGAATGTAAGAAAATGTAACAAAATGCGCCGCCAAGTCCCGCTGCACGCAGGGCTTTTCTGCGGCCGCTTTTTCTTCTTTTACCGGGCAAAAAGTGCCGGTCAGGGAAGGAAGAATTATGGAAAGGCAGGATATCATTTATGTCTTCAACGAGATCGAGTGAACTGGAAAACAATGTTTTTTTCTGGCAGAAGCTGGATACGCTGGTTCTTTCAGGAAATATGGAAACCATTCGGCAGGCCGGATCGCCGAGCGTGGACTATCCGCGGCTCTCCTATCCGGTGGACTATGTACGGATCACGGACGCCATCAGTGCTAACGGGGTACCGCTGCTCGGGTTTAAAGGCGAAGGCAAGGGCCTTAGCGTCACCGCGATTATTGTGCAGGCGGACATTCTCGAGCGGGAGCTTCTGACCAAAGTGCTCATTGGCTGCGACGAAGAAGAGACAGAACGCATCGTCAAGTTCATCAACGCGGCAGAGTTTCAGAAAGCCATTCTCGTACGCCGTTCCAACACCGTTCCCACATGGGCGCAGGCGGAACAGTAAACCGTATTTTTTTTTCTGAGAATCCCAATGTCATTAAGTTAAGGAGGGATAAAAATCGTATACCCTGTTCATGAGCGTTGTCATTTCTTATATTTTGCGTCTCAGGCATGACGAAAAGGATGATTTTCTACCTGTTGAAAAAATCATCCTG
>NZ_JAHDSX010000090.1:0-1055 GCF_020969955.1 Allobaculum fili
TGGCATATGCATAAAGCCCGTCTGTCATAAGGGCATGACGAAAAGAACCGCCAAGGAGGGCGATTACGAACTCCTGTTTCTTGTAAGGGAAAAACTTATAGACAGCCATCTGGTTCTCTTCATAGATTCCGCTGACGGCGACAACCATAGAAGACTGTTTTCGATCTTTAACCTCCGTGCACTTTAAAACCGTCTCATCCATATGGACGACGTTACAGTTTGGGAGATCCTCAATCATTTGTTTTACGAGGGGCTTCAGATAAAGATCGTAAGTTTTTTCCAGGATGTTGCCCATGGTCTGACGGCTGATCGGCAGTCCCGTGAGACTCAGGTGCTTTTCCTGACGATAGGCCGGGGTTCCCATTACGAACTTATCGTAGGCAATTCCCGCGACCATAGAGGAAGTTGCGACACTCTTGTCGATCAGTGCAGGCTCGTCAGGTTCGGCGGTGCGGATGATGGCTTTCCCGTTTTCATCCGTACACTTGTTTGGGCACGCGACTGTCTCACGCAGCACTTCTTCCAGCCTATAGCGAGCGGGAATCCGATGAATCCTATAGTGACGTTTCATTCCAACAGTTTTCATCTCACAGCCGCAAACTGGGCAAATGCGCTTTTCCCCTTCTACACTGAAGGTAGTGGTTTCTTTGACCGCTTCCTGCTTTCTGCACTTGGTGGAAGGTTTTTTCTTGCTTCCTTCAACAGAACTGAGCTTTAAATCTTCAGCTTCTTTACGATAGCGGTCTCCCTCTTCCTGATATTTCGCAGCCCGGTTAAAACAAACATCGGCTTTCAGATCAAGCTGAGCCAGCTGTTTATTCAGAATATTGATATCTGGGCCGCCGTCCTCGTTTTCAGAGTAATCCAGTTTCAAGGGAACCATCTTTTCCGTAGAAGGACCAAAGCGGCCGCTTTTCACGGCTTTATTGATTTCTTTAGCGAAATAGAGATCCAGGTACATATCCTCAATAAATTTGTCTTTCTCTTCTTCCGTCATGGTGCTGATCTGATGATGAAGATCTTCGAGGAGCTCGTTGCGGATTGTCTGGTAAGGG
>NZ_JAHDSX010000091.1:0-1033 GCF_020969955.1 Allobaculum fili
CAGGTTGAACTTTCTCATGAGCCTCCGGATCTTTTTCATGTTGAACCTGATACTGGGGCTTTGATGGAGAAGGATCATCTGGATCTGTCTGGCACCGGCATGGCCGCGCGCTTTCCGGAAAGCCTGCAGAATCAGTTCGAAATCTGCTCTGTCCCGGGCTTCTCTTTGTTCACGGCTTTCTGTCTGAGCACACCAGCTGTAGTAACCTGAACGACTGACACCGTTCATTGCACACAGCTCAGTCACAGTCAGGACATTTTCCGGATCCATAATGACATCCTGAATCAGCGCGTATTTTGAAGCAGGCCTGTTCATCATGAGCAACCTGGCTTCCTCGAGTTCGCCAGTGCAATAATTTTTTTTAGTGTATCGAGCTCTTTGCGCAATGCCCGGACTTCGCCTTCCAGTCTGGCCACTTCATCTCCTTTATCACATGTCTTTTTCCGGCTTTGGGAAATGAGATAGGCAGTGTTGGACATTCTGCTCTCCCCGATCATTTTCGGATCATATCCGAGCTTCACAAAGATCTCCCGTGGAAGGCAGCCCTGGTTGTAAAGGCGAAGGAACTCGGCCTTGAATTCGTCAGTGAATTTGAGCGTGGTTGGAAAGACAGCCTTTGTGTATGGATTGGCTGCCAGAGCTGACATCTGTTCTTCGCTGAAGCGATTTCTGTTCATAATGGTCTCCTTTGGGGATTTCCGTCACGAACAGTATGCGGGCTGAAAGTGATCAGCGAAAGAACGTCGATTAGAAAGTGTCCGCAATTAGGGAACAGATCAAAACGATCGTCCAGTAGTTGGGGTCGCTGCTAATCGGGTGTCCTTGGAATAGGTTGACTCTAAAAAATTGTCCACTTTCTGGGGTACAGTTTAATATAGAAAATAAAAAGGGTCTTCCGTAAGCTGAAAGAGTCGATCAAGACTACCAGATACAGGAGATCCCGTATGTACTCTACTAACTCTTCAGCTGCTTTTCAAGTTTCCAATGAATCGAATAACGGTCTGCTTTTCATTCCCTCATCGCTGCCGGGCTT
>NZ_JAHDSX010000092.1:0-979 GCF_020969955.1 Allobaculum fili
TGCCGCCCACCTGTGTCGGTTTTGGTACGGGCCAAGATAAAGTATCGCTAGAAGCTTTTCTTGAAAGCCGCTCCATGTGCTTCGCTACTTTCCAAGGATTTCGCTTACCTCTAACGCTCTGTACCTCCTGGTCCGGATTTGCCTGGACCGGTACTGCCGCGCTTCGCCCTCAATCCATTAAGAGGGTCACACTTCCCGTCTTTGTCACTCCATCGCCTTTATCTCAGGTGCAGGAATCTTCGCCTGCTTTCCATCTGCTTCGCCTGTCGGCTGCGCATTAGGTCCCGACTGACCCGGGGCGGACGAACCTTCCCCCGGAATCCTTGGGCTTTCGGTGTGCAGGATTCTCACCTGCATCTCGCTACTCACACCGGCATTCTCACTTCCATGTCCTCCACATCCCCTTACGGTAATGCTTCCACGAACATGCAACGCTCCCCTACCACTAAATACTTCAGTACTTAATCCGCGCTTTCGGCAGACAGCTTAGCCCCGGTACATTTTCGGCGCAGGGCCACTCGACTAGTGAGCTGTTACGCACTCTTTCAAGGATGGCTGCTTCTGAGCCAACCTCCTAGTTGTCCGTGCGTCCCCACATCCTTTTCCACTGAGCTGTCATTTTGGGGCCTTAAACGGCGGTCTGGGCTGTTTCCCTCTTGAGCACGGACCTTATCACCCGCACTCTGACTGCCAACGACTTCCCGCTGCGGCATTCGTAAGTTTGATTCCATTCAGTACCCCGGGATGGGGCCATCATGAATTCAGCGCTCTACCTCCGCAGCCATAACATTGACGCTAGCCCTAAAGCTATTTCGGGGAGAACCAGCTATCTCCGGGTTCGATTGGAATTTCTCCGCCAGCCACAGGTCATCCGCCAGCTTTTCAACGATGGTCGGTTCGGTCCTCCACAAAGTTTCACCTCTGCTTCAACCTGCCCATGGCTAGATCACCCGGTTTCGGGTCTGCTCCTGACTACTTG
>NZ_JAHDSX010000093.1:0-831 GCF_020969955.1 Allobaculum fili
AAGCGTTCGCCGGCGCCAAGTTCTCCCCCTCGCAGAAATTTGAGCTCAAATCCGCCTATCAAAGAATTGACCATACGGCTAAGCAGATTCAAGACTACGAATCTATGATGCAAGAAACTCTTGAACCTTTCAAGAGCCAGCTTGAACTTCTGGAGTCAATTCCTGGGATTTCCCATCTCTCGGCGAAATCGGTCCGAAAATGGATTGCTTCGTAAACGTGAAGCACTTTATAAGCTGGTGCGGCCTTTGTCCCGCAAGTAATCAGAGTAACGGAAAGCACAAATCAGTGAAGATAGGAAAGGGTGGGAGATACCTGAAGCCTGTACTGATTCAGTGCGCTCTCAACGCCGTTAAAAATCCATATTTTGGCAATAAGTATAAAGCCATTTCTGGCAGACGCGGCAAGAAGAGAGCTCTGGTGGCTATTGCGAGAAAAATGATGACAGCAGCCTATCACATGCTTCGAACCGGAGAATTTTTCCGGCCCGGTGATGAATCTGATGTATCGAATACAGCGGTCCCGGCTGAGAACGAGACGGTTGAAGAAAACAGCTGCACCGAAGCCGAGAATTTCGTGGAATTGGAGAACGTCCACGAAATTCAGAAAACGGCCGTAGAACGGGTTGAACTGACAAAAGAATCAGATCCAGTTCTTATTGAAAAGGTGCAGATCCTGCTTAAACAGATTGGAATTCCCCTTCAACTGGCAGAAAAAACAACCAAGTCATTGTTGGTATAACGCAAAATACAAATGATGACGGCTAAGAAAAATTTCCCTTCGCAAGGAGGGCTTTTCGTCGTGCCTTAAATCATCTAAAGACTTTCACATTT
>NZ_JAHDSX010000094.1:0-813 GCF_020969955.1 Allobaculum fili
TGACCAGGTAAAAACGCTCCTGGGACTGAGTGATGAAAGCCAGGACGAAAAGCTGAAGTCCGTCATTACGCTGACTTCAGCCCGTCTGGCCTCTTTGCTTGGTGTCAAAGACGTACCGGAAGAGATGCAATACATCGCCATTGAAGCGTCAATCCGCCGCTTTAACCGGATCGGATCCGAAGGCATGAGCAGCCACAACGTTGAGGGGGAGAGCGTGTCCTACAGGGACAACGACTTTGCGGACTTCATGGACGACATTCAGGCATGGAAAACAGCTCACGAGACTCCAGTGCGGAGGCTTCGTTTTTTATGAGATACGACACGAAAATCGAGCTGGTCCGCTCAGATCCGGGCCATTTCAATCCGGATACCGGCAATTACGAGGGCCGGACAGAGACAAAAACGCCGCTCTACGCATCCGTGATGGATACCAGGGCGGAAATGGTTCAGCTGGTCTATGGGTGCCTGAGGCAGGGGAGCCTGACGATCCATATCCAGAACCACACAGACATTGTGTTCGATCAGATCGATGTTAGAGGGCGCCGGTACACAGTAGATTTTCGGCGCAGGCTCAGAACCAAGGAGTCGTTTATCGTATCGGAGGTGCAGACATGAGATTGAATGCAACGATCAGCGGCCTCAAGCCGTTTCAGAAAAAGCTGCTGGCCAAGGCAAATCGCAGCGCCATTCAGAAGGTGGTCCGGCTCAATACGGCAGAGCTGACCGCAGGCGCTCAAAGAAAAGCCCCGGTTTCGACCGAAGAGACCAACCCCGGCGGCCATCATGGACAGCTGCGGGAAAGCATCACCCCAT
>NZ_JAHDSX010000095.1:0-813 GCF_020969955.1 Allobaculum fili
ATGGGGTGATGCTTTCCCGCAGCTGTCCATGATGGCCGCCGGGGTTGGTCTCTTCGGTCGAAACCGGGGCTTTTCTTTGAGCGCCTGCGGTCAGCTCTGCCGTATTGAGCCGGACCACCTTCTGAATAGCGCTGCGATTGGCTTTGGCCAGCAGCTTTTTCTGAAACGGCTTGAGGCCGCCGATGGTTGCATTCAGTCTCATGTCTGCACCTCCGATACGATAAACGACTCCTTGGTTCTGAGCCGGCGCCGAAAATCTACTTTGTACCGCCGCCCTCTTACCTCGATCTGATCGAACACAATGTCTGTGTGGTTCTGGATATGGATCGTCAGGCTCCCCTGCTTCAGGCTTCCATAAACCAGCTTCAGCATTTCCGCTCTGGTATCCATCACGGATGCGTACAGAGCTGTTTTTGTCTCTGCCCGGTCCTCGTAATTGCAGGTATCTGGGTTGAAATGGCCCGGATCTGAGCGGACCAGCTCGATTTTCGTGTCATATCTCATAAAAACCGAAGCCTCCGGATTGGGTTTTCATTCCTGGATCTCCAGTCCTGAATGTCGTCCATGAAGTCGGCAAAGTCATTGTCTTTGTAGGAAATGCTTTCGCCTTCCACGTTGTGGCTCTGCATTCCTTCGGATCCGATCCGGTTAAAGCGCCGCACAGACGCCTCAACGGCGATGTAGTTCATCTCTTCCGGTACGTCTTTGACACCAAGCAAAGAGGCCAGACGGGCTGAAGTCAGCGTAATGACGGACTTCAGCTTTTCGTCCTGGCTTTCATCACTCAGTCCCAGGAGCGTTTTTACCTGGTCA
>NZ_JAHDSX010000096.1:0-805 GCF_020969955.1 Allobaculum fili
ATTCAGAAGGTGGTCCGGCTCAATACGGCAGAGCTGACCGCAGGCGCTCAAAGAAAAGCCCCGGTTTCGACCGAAGAGACCAACCCCGGCGGCCATCATGGACAGCTGCGGGAAAGCATCACCCCATCCATGGAGCAGGACGGCATGGCCGGTGTAGTCCGTGCCGAAGTGGACTACGCCGAATATGTGGAAAAAGGAACCCGCTTCATGGCTGCGCAGCCGTACATGAAACCGGCATTTGAAGAGCAGAAGCCGAAGTTTCTGCGGGACCTGAAAAAGGTGATTGCCAAATGAACCCGGCAATGGAGCTGTTCGGGGCTTTGCTTGTGCTGCTGCGCAAGACGTATCCGGATATTGTTTTCGATACATTCCTGCCGCCTGAGAGCACGCCGTATCCTTTCATCTTTCTCAATGACGGGTATGAAATTGAAGATTTTCGGATGAAGGGGGCCTATTTTGGTCAGACATCCATTTCGATTGATGTATGGCATAACGATCCAACACAGCGGGGGACAGTGGATTCCCTGCTTTTTGCTGTCCGGCAGATCTGCCGACGCATCGACCAGACAAAAACGTACAGCTGGTGCCTGTCGTCCTGCACTCTGGAATATCTTCCGGATACGACAACCAGCCAGCCGCTTTACAGAGGGATTCTCACCCTCACCTACAAACACTACAGGAGGAAATGAAATGAATTTCAATCTTCAGCGTTTTGCCGATCCCGTTAAGGGCGACAAAATCATCTACCTGGTGCGTCGTTATTCCAAACGCACAGAAGAGGGCGCAGCCGTAATTGCGCTTCAGA
>NZ_JAHDSX010000097.1:0-713 GCF_020969955.1 Allobaculum fili
TAATGAAGCTGCGGGCAGTCTTTAAGGACTTCTTCGATCGATTTGACGGGAAACCCTTTATCACCAACCATAATTCCGCTTTGAATACCGTTCTGTTTCACAAAACTGTCATAGGATGTCAGATCGAGCATATTGCCGGGAAAGCACTGCGAACAGATGGGCTCCATTTTTTCCAGATCAAATGCATAAAGTACGGAAATATCCCGTCTTCCTTTCAGTCTGGCCTTTCTGGAAAACTCCGAGAGCGTGTTTTGTCTGGAGTCGTTCGACTTCAGTGTTCCATCGATCAGAAGATGATCATCAATCCCAACTTTGGCTGCCCGGTTTTTCATGAACTTCAGAATTCGGTTGCATGTTTTACCAAGATCTTTTTGAAATGTACTGATCGTATTCTTGCTCATCGCGGTTTCTGGCATCAGCTCCGTCAGAAACGACTCATCGTAACTCTCTTTGAGTTCGCAGTCTTTGATATGCGGATAGCAGACGCGAAGAATGGCCATGCACAGAATCTTATCGGCGTCCTGACGGTTATAGACCTGAAGCAGTTCTTCCATCAATTCAGCGGACTGCCTGTAACAGAGCTCAACATTGGCCCAGTCTTTAAGAACTGTCTTAGATGTATGAACCGCTGGAGAAGTCGGTTCTTCAAGAGGTACGAATTTGCCATTAATGATGTGGCCGATAGTAGGACCATCGACTGGATAACAATGGCC
>NZ_JAHDSX010000098.1:0-698 GCF_020969955.1 Allobaculum fili
TGTCTCCATGAACGCCATCTGCTCAAGGTGAATATCGCTTTTGATTTTGACGGAGTAGCTTTTTGATTTTGCTCCTTCTTTGTAGCACCCTTCTTTGAGCGGACAGTGTTTACAGCGCTCTACATCGAAGTAATATGTTTCAACCTGCGTATTCGATCCATTCTTGGCTTTTTTCTGACCTCCCCGCGCTTTACGGATTGCCTGATGTCCAGCTGGGCAAACGTACATTCCGGCATCTTTGTTGAATTCGAATTTGTTTTCTTCTCTGCGTGTTCCATGAGTCACCGTGGCATTGAGCCTGGCAGCGAGTTTAATTCCGTTCTCTTGGGTGAATTCGAGGTTGTCTTTTTCTGCATAAGCACCGTCTCCGACGACCGCTTCGACTTCAATTCCATTCTCACGACTTTTTGCGATGAGTTCTTCCAGCTGTTTTCCATCGTGTTTTTCTCCGGAAGTGATCGCCGCTGCAGTGATGATTCTTTCGGGTGTCATAGCCAAATGGCTTTTGAAGCCGAAGAAGGAGGAGTCCGCAGTTTTATGTCCAACTCTGGCATCCTGTTCCTTCGAGTACTCAAGCTCAACGGAAATTTCGTCCATCGCTTCTTGAAGGTAATGAATTCTTTCGGCGACAGCCGGCACCTGAGCCAGCTGCGGATTGTTCTGAATAGCCTGAATCACCTCTTCGCAATAGGAAACGG
>NZ_JAHDSX010000099.1:0-675 GCF_020969955.1 Allobaculum fili
CTCTATGTTAGGGCTTCAAATCATCAGGGGCGGTATCCCAACGTCGGCTCCAAGAATACTGGCGTACTCTTTTCTTCGCCTCCCGCCTATCCTGTACATGATCATCCAAAACCCAATACCAGGCTGCAGTAAAGCTCCATGGGGTCTTTCCGTCTAGTTGCGGGTAACCTGCATTTTCACAGGTACTAAGATTTCACCGAGTCTGCTGCCGAGACAGCGCCCAAATCGTTTCACCTTTCGTGCGGGTCAGAACTTACCTGACAAGGAATTTCGCTACCTTAGGACCGTTATAGTTACGGCCGCCGTTCACTGGGGCTTCGGACCACTGCTTCCTCCTTGCGGACTCACAGATCCCCTTAACCTTCCAGCACCGGGCAGGTGTCACCCCATATACTTCGCCTTACGGCTTTGCATAGAGCTGTGTTTTAGTTAAACAGTCGCTTGGGCCTTTTCACTGCGGCTCTCTCGAGCGCCCCTTCTTGCGAACGTACGGGGCCATTTTGCCGAGTTCCTTGGCAACAGTTCTCTCGCTCACCTTACAATTCTCTTGCCGCCCACCTGTGTCGGTTTTGGTACGGGCCAAGATAAAGTATCGCTAGAAGCTTTTCTTGAAAGCCGCTCCATGTGCTTCGCTACTTTCCAAGGATTTCGCTTACCTCTAACGCTCTGTACCTC